>JAEWCA010000310.1 GCA_023390875.1 Actinomycetes bacterium | reverse complement strand
CCCCCCCCCCCCCCCCCCCCCCCCCCCCCCCCCCCCCCCCCCCCGCGTCCACCGACCGCTACGTCGACATCCGCGGGCTCGCGGAGTGCGACGCCGTCGCCGACCAGTGGGTCGTCACGTGGGAGCTCACCAACCACGTCGACGTCGCCGGCACGATCGGCAACGTCCGTGCCTATCCCGCGAGCCGTCCGCTCGTGGGCCTGCCCAGCCGGATCCAGCCGGGCGAGACGATCCGCGGCGAGCAGCGCCTGCTCGCGGACGAGTACACGGGGGAGATCCGGTTCGACGTGAACTGGGACGACGGCCCTGTGACCTACGACCACCACTGGCCGGTCTACATCTACGTGCGCTGCGGCGCCTGAGCGGCCGTCCGCGGCCGGTCCTGACCGGTGCGTCGGGCGCGGCCGCGCGGAGCCCTGCATCGCACGAGCCCCCGTGCCTCGTCCCAGGGCGTGGCACGGGGGCTCGTCGACGTCTGCGGGCGGACCCGTCTCGCTGGGTGGGCGTCGTTGACAGCATGTGGACCGCTGTGGACACTCGATGCATGCCCATCGCCAGCACCGAGCCTCAGGTCCCGCTCCGCGCGGGACGCGTCGACGTCGTGTCGACGCGCCGGTGTTCGTGTCGAATGTGTCGCTGACGATCTCGTCGCGCCGGTCCACGCAGCTCCAGCAGCTCCCGCAGGCGTCACGCCTGGCCCGTGGTGTGGACCAGTCCCGCCGCTCGACGGCGTAGCTCGACACCGTCCGACCGCCCGGCTCACGTGGCGCGACGGTGCGGAGCCCGACACGACTTCGCACACACCTTGGAGCCGACGTGGCCCACCACGCCCGTACCGACGTCCTTCCCATCCAGACGATCGTCGCGAACGCCTCGCCGAGCGCGTGGCGCGACGGCATCGTGGTCGCGCGCGAGCAGGACGCGTTGACCGTCGTCCTGCTCGACGGCGGCGCCCGCGTCCTGTCGACGAGCGCGACCCCGCAGATCGGCGAGCCGGTCGCCGTGCACCCCGTCGCCGAGGTGCTCGCTGTCGGGAGCGCGTGGTTCTCGGCCCGCGCGCTCGACCAGGAGGGGTAGGGGGGCTCAGGCGCTCGTCATGGAGCCCATCGCCGCCTGGCACGCCGAGACCATCGCGCGGCAGGCCGCTGCGCAGATGCGGCAGTGCTCGGACATGTCCGCGTGCATGTCGCACTCCGCCGCGCACGCCTCGCCCATGGCCATGCACGCCGTCATCATCGAGCGCATCACGTCCATGTCGTAGCCGCTCGGGCGCATCATCATCCGCATCGTCGCCGTGGCGACGTCGGCGCAGTTCATGCACATCGACGCGCAGCGCCCCATGTTCTCGCCGGCGTCCGCGTCGGCACACATCGTGGCCGCCATCGACGCCGCCGAACACGCCTCGACGCACTGCTGCATCATCGTCATGTCCATGCCCGTGGTCTCCGGCATGGTCATCGAGCCCATCATGTCCGCCATCATGCTCATCGCTGTCAGCCGCCTCTCGTCGCCCGTGCCGTGCGCTGGTCCCATCGACGCTACGCCGGGTGCGGCCGGGGTCGCCACGCCGGAGACGAAGCCGTAACTACGCGCTCGTGCCACCGGCGGGAGGTCGGCGGCACGAGCCGGGGAGCGCGTCAGCAGGACCGGTCGAGCGCCGTGCGGAGCCGGGCCAGGCGGTCGCGCAGCTCGCGCGGCACGCGGTCGCCGAACGTCGCGAAGAACTCCTCGGTGAGATCGGCCTCGGCCGCCCACGCGTCGGGGTCGACCTCGAACAGGCGGGCCAGGTCGGCGTCGGAGACGTCGAGCCCGCGGGTGTCGAGCGCACCCGGCGCGGGCAGGAGCCCGACGGGGCTGGTGACGGCGCCGACGTCGGTGCGCAGGCCGCGGGTGCGGTCGACCTGCTCGACGATCCACGCGAGCACGCGCGAGTTCTCGCCGAAACCGGGCCACAGGAACCGGCCGTCGTCGTCCTTGCGGAACCAGTTCACCTGGAACACGAGCGGCCGCCGGCGGTCGTCGAGCGTCGCGCCGACGCGCAGCCAGTGCGCCCAGTGGTCGGCCATGTCGTAGCCGCAGAACGGCAGCATCGCGAACGGGTCGCGGCGCAGCTCGCCGACCAGTCCCTCGGCGGCGGCGGTCCGCTCCGACGAGATCGTCGCGCCCATGAACACGCCGTGCGACCAGCTCTCGGCCTGCGTGACGAGCGGGACGTTGGTGGCGCGGCGGCCGCCGAACACGATCGCGTCGACCACGACGCCCTCGGGGTCGTCCCAGCCGTCCGCGATCGTCGGGCACTGCGCGGCGGCGACCGTGAACCGCGAGTTCGGGTGCGCGGCGGGCCGGCCGGCGGCGCCGTCCTCGGGCGTCCAGTCGCGGCCGGTCCAGTCGACGAGGTGCGGCGGCGCGTCGGGCGTGAGGCCCTCCCACCACACGTCGCCGTCCGGCGTCAGGGCGACGTTGGTGAAGATCGTGTCGCGGCGGAGGGTCTCGACGGCGGCCGGGTTGGTGGTCTCGCCCGTGCCCGGTGCGACGCCGAAGAAGCCCGCCTCGGGGTTGATCGCCCGCAGGGAGCCGTCAGGCCCGGGGCGCAGCCACGCGATGTCGTCACCGATGGTCTCGACGCGCCACCCGGGGAGGGTGGGCACGAGCATGGCGAGGTTCGTCTTGCCGCACGCCGACGGGAACGCGGCCGCGACGTGGTAACGGCGACCCTGCGGCGACGTGAGGCGCACCAGCAGCATGTGCTCGGCGAGCCAGCCCTCGTCGCGACCCAGCACGGACGCGATGCGCAGCGCGAAGCACTTCTTGCCGAGCAGCGCGTTGCCGCCGTACCCGGACCCGTACGACCAGATCTCGCGTGTCTCGGGGAAGTGCGCGATGTACTTCGTCGCGTTGCACGGCCACGGGACGTCGTCGTGGACCGTCCCGTCGCGGTCGCGCAGCGGTGCCCCGACCGAGTGCACCGCGGGGACGAACGGCTCGCCGGCGTCGATCAGGTCGAGGACGTCGCGGCTCACCCGCGTCATCACGTGCATGCTCACCACGGCGTACGGCGAGTCGGTGACCTGCACGCCGACGCGCGACAGCGGACCGCCGACCGGGCCCATGGAGAACGGCACCACGTACATGGTCCGGCCGCGCATGGCGCCCGCGAACACCCCGTCGAGCTCGGCTCGCATGGCTGCCGGGGCACGCCAGTTGTTCGTCGGGCCGGCGTCGGCCTCGTCGCGCGAGCAGATGAACGTGCGCGACTCGACGCGTGCGACGTCGTCCGGGTCCGAGCGGGCCAGGTAGCTGCCCGGCCGCAGCTCCGGGTCGAGGGGGAGCAGGGTGCCGGTGCGCACCATGTGCCCGACGAGGCTGCGCCGCTCCGCGTCGGAGCCGTCGCACCACACCACGGCGTCGGGCTGCACGAGCTCGGCGACCGCCCCGACCCACGCGCGCACGTCGCCGGTGAGGGCGACGGACGTGACGTCGGCGAGCGTGCGGGTCGCCGCGCGGTGGCGGGGCGTGGTGGGGTGGGGGGCGAGCATCGTCATGACCGGTTCTCCTCCAGCGCTCCTCGGTGTGCGCTCTCGACATCTCCATCCCACGGCAAGCACCACCGCTCTGCCGGGCGACTCGCGTGTCAAAAATGGCCGTTCTTGCCGTAGCGTGAGGTTCGTGGCAACGGACCAGCACGACGTGGGCGGTCCGCAGGGTGCGCCCGACGCCTTGACGCTCGGGCGCCGGGTGCGGCACCTGCGCACCGCGCGCGGGCTCACGCTCGACGCCCTCGGCCGTCGGGTGGGCGTGACGCCGAGCGTCTTGTCCCTCGTCGAGAACGGCCGCCGCGAACCCCGCCTCGCGCTGCTGCGCAGCATCGCCGACGCGCTCGACGTGACCGTCGCCGACCTCCTGGAGACCGAGCCGCCGTCACGCCGGGCCGCACTCGAGATCGCCCTCGACCGGGCCCAGCGGTCCGCGGGCTTCGAGCGGCTCTCCCTGCCCACCGTCCGCCCGGGACGTTCGCTCCCGCTGCCGATCCTCGAGCAGCTCGTCGGGCTGCACGCCGAGCTCGCCCGCCGGGAGCTCGAGGCCGTCGCGACCCCGGAGGAGGCCCGTCGCGCGAACACCCAGATCCGCCTCGAGCGCCAGGAGCGCGACAACCACCTGCCCGACATCGAGCGGCTCGCCGAGCAGATGGCGCGCAAGGCCGGGTACACCGCGGGTGCGCTCACGCACCGCACCGTGACGCGGATGGCCGAGCAGCTCGGGTTCGTCATCGTCTACGTGGACGACCTGCCGAGCTCGACCCGCACGGTCACCGACCTCGCGAACGGGCGCATCTACCTGCCGCCCGCGTCGGCGCCGGGCGGTCACGGGCTGCGGTCGCTCGCGCTGCAGGCCATCGCGCACCGTGTGCTCGGCCATGAGCGCCCCTCGTCGTACGAGGAGTTCCTGCGCCAGCGCATGGAGATCACGTACTTCGCGTCGTGCTGCCTCATGCCCGAGTCGGCCGCGGTCGCGCACCTCGCGCAGCACAAGCGCGAGAAGGACCTCGCGATCGAGGACCTGCGCGACGCGTTCGGCGTGACGCACGAGGCGGCGGCGCAGCGGTTCACGAGCCTCGCGACGCACCACCTCGGCATCCCGGTGCACTTCGTGCGGATCGGCGGCGACGGTGCGATCTACCGGGCTTACGCGAACGACGGGCTGCCGCTGCCCACCGACGTGACCGGTGCGATCGAGGGGCAGCTCGTGTGCCGGAGCTGGGGCGTGCGCCGGGCACTCACCCGGCGCGACCGTTCCTCCGAGTCGTACCAGTACACCGACACGCCCGCGGGCACGTTCTGGTGCTCGACGCAGACCGGCTCGGGCACGACGGGTGCGATGTCGCTCGCGGTCGGCGTGCCGTTCGCGCACGCCACCTGGTTCCGCGGTCGGGACACCACCGACCGGCACCGCTCGACGTGCCCCGACGAGGGCTGCTGCCGCCGTCCGGGCCCGGCCGCCGCCGCGCGCTGGCAGGACGCGTCGTGGCCGAGCGCGCGGATCCACCAGCAGGTGTTCTCCGCGCTGCCGACCGGGGCGTTCCCCGGCGTCGACGCCCGCGAGGTGTACGCGTTCCTCGACCGGCACGCACCGCAGGCGCCCGTCGACACCGCGGACGAGTAGGCGCGGGGCTCACCCGCTCCTCACCCGCTCCGGACGTATCTGGTGCCGCGGTTCGTGCTCCTTCCGGCACGAGCGAGGGTCGTCGGTCCACAGACCTGCGGAGGACGCCATGGCGACGATGCCGGGCCACATGCCCACCGGTGCGCCGGGGATGCGGGCGAGCAACGGGACCTCGGGGATGCGTGCGAGCAACGGCACCCCCGGGATGCGCACGAGCGGCGGAGCGCCTCCAGCCGTCGCGGGCGCGCCGCGCGCGACGTCGGCGCACGCGACCACCGCGAGCG
>JAEWCA010000251.1 GCA_023390875.1 Actinomycetes bacterium | reverse complement strand
CGCTCGGACCGGCGCCGCTCGGCCTCCTTGACGAGCTCCTGCTCGGCCCGTTCGCGCTCGCGGAGGATGTTCTGCTCGGCCTTCGCCAGGTCGCGCTCGCGCCGCTCGACGTCCTGGCGGCGGCGGGCCTCGTCGCGCTCGGCGTCCCGCGCGGCCCTCTCGCGCGCCTTCTCGGCCTTCTCCGACTCCCGACGTGCGAGGCGTTCGGCCTTCTCGCGGTCGCGGCGGAGCGCGTCCGCCTCCCGACGGGCGTCCGGGTCCTGCTGCTCGTCCACGCGTACCTCCTTGACGGCCGATCCTATAACTGTGTATGACTTACACACACAGTTTACGTCATACACAGAAGGGGACACCGAGATGACCGCTCCCGTCGTCGTCGCCCGGGGCCTGCGCAAGGCCTACGGCGACGTGACCGTGCTCGACGGCGTCGACCTCGACGTCGGCCGTGGTGAGGTGCTCGCGCTGCTCGGGCCCAACGGCGCCGGCAAGACGACCACCGTCCGGATCCTGTCGACCCTGCTGCGGCCCGACGCCGGCACCGCGCACGTCGCCGGCGCCGACGTGCTCCGCGACCCCGGTCGCGTGCGGGCCGCGATCAGCCTCACCGGCCAGTACGCGGCGGTCGACGAGCTGCTCACCGGCGAGGAGAACCTGCGGCTCATGGCCCGGCTCGCGCACCTGCCGTCGCGCGAGATCCGCACCCGGTCCGCCGAGCTGCTCGAGCTGTTCGACCTCACCGACGCCGCCCGTCGTGTCGTCAAGACGTACTCGGGCGGCATGCGCCGTCGGCTCGACCTCGCGGTCAGCCTGCTGAGCCGCCCGCAGGTCGTCTTCCTCGACGAGCCGACCACCGGCCTCGACCCGCGCAGCCGCAACGACCTGTGGGACGTCATCCGCGACGTCGTCGCTGGCGGGGCGACCGTGCTGCTCACCACGCAGTACCTGGAGGAGGCCGACCAGCTCGCCGACCGGATCTCCGTCATCGACCACGGCCGGGTCATCGCCGCCGGCCCCGCCGCCGCGCTCAAGCGGGCCGTCGGCCCCGCGCCCGTCGAGGTCGTCCTGCGGTCCGGGGCCGCCGAGCAGGTGCCGACCGACGGGTCCGTGCCGGACGTGCGGCGCATCCTCGCCGACGTCGAGCGCCGCGGCATCGACGTCGAGAGCTGGCAGGTCCGCTCCCCCACGCTCGACGACGTCTTCCTCACCCTCACCGGCCGGCCCACCGACGCGCTCGTCGGCGCCTCCACGACTCGGGAGTCCTGATGACCGCCACCGCGCTCGCCCCCGCACCCCTGACGACCCGAGTCCCGCGCGGGCAGATCGCCCGGGACACCAACGCGCTCATCTGGCGCTGCGTGCGCCGCTCGACCCGCCAGGTCGACTCGGTGTTCATCTCGGTGCTGCTGCCCGTGATGCTGCTGCTGATGTTCGTCTACGTGTTCGGCGGCGCGATCGACTCGGGCGGCGACTACGTCGACTTCGTGGTGCCCGGCATCATCCTGCTCACCGCCGGGTACGCCGCCGCGAACACCGCCGTCGAGGTCGCAACCGACAAGACGAACGGCATCATGGACCGCTTCCGGTCGATGCCCATCCGCGCGACCGGTGTGCTCACCGGTCACGTCGTCGCGAGCATGATCCGCAACGCCGTCTCGACCGCGCTCGTCATCGGCGTCGCGTTCCTCGTCGGGTTCAGCCCGCACGCGTCCGCGGTCGAGTGGCTCGGGGCGCTCGGCATGATCGCGCTGTTCGTCCTCGCGCTGACGTGGGTCGGCGTCGCCATCGGGCTCGTCGCGTCCGGGCCCGAGGCGGCCAGCGGGTTCACGTTCGTGATCCTGTTCGTGCCGTACCTGTCGTCGGCGTTCGTGCCGATCGACACCATGCCGTCGGTGCTCTCGACGATCGCCGAGCACAACCCCATCACGCCCGTCACCGACACCGTGCGCGGGCTGCTGCTCGGGATGCCCGTCGGGTCCGCGGCGTGGCAGGCGGTCGTGTGGATGGGCTCGATCTTCCTCGTCGCCCGGGTCGCGTCGGGCGTGCTGTTCCGCCGCACGGCCTGACCTGCCCGCCGGGCGTGGACGCCCGCCCGTGGGGTCGACCTGCGGGCGGGCGCGGAGCCTCGGACCAGCCGTTCCTGACCCGTCACTAGACTTCCCGGGTGGAAGCCGCCGAGCTGGTCGAGGAGCTCGACGCCGAGCGGCGGTACCTGGCAGCGGCGCGCGAGGCCCTGCGCCGCATGCGTGACCGCGCCGAGCAGATGCTCGCGGTGGGCGCCGGGGTCGGAGGCGACGCGTACGCCGCGGAACGGCTCGGGTTCACCCTGACCCGGCGCCTCGCGCAGCTGTCCGACCAGCCCGACACGCCCCTCTTCTTCGGTCGGCTCGACCTCGTCGAGGCGGTCGACGACGACGGCTCCACCCGGTACTACGTCGGTCGCCGCCACGTCACCGACGAGACCAGCCACCCGCTCGTGCTCGACTGGCGGGCGCCCGTGTCGCGCGCGTTCTACCGTGCGGGGACCCGCGACCCGCAGGGCGTCGCGGTCCGTCGCCGGTTCGGCTCCGCCGGCGGTGCGCTCACGAGCTTCGAGGACGAGCACCTCGACCGCGGCGAGGAGCTCGGCACCTCCAGCCGGATCCTCACGGACGAGATCGAGCGTCCGCGCGTCGGGCCCATGCGTGACATCGTCGCGACGATCCAGCCCGAGCAGGACGAGCTCGTCCGGGCCGACCTGTCCGTGTCGCTGTGCGTGCAGGGAGGTCCGGGCACCGGCAAGACGGCCGTCGGTCTGCACCGCGCGGCCTACCTCTTCTACACGCACCGGCAGCGGCTCGAGCACGCGGGCGTCCTCGTCGTCGGGCCGAACCGCGCCCTCATCCAGTACGTCAGCAGCGTCCTGCCGGCCCTCGGCGAGGTCGACGCCGAGCAGATCAGCGTCGCCGAGCTGTACCCGGTCGACGCCCGACGGGTCGACGAGCCCGCCGCGGCCGCGCTGAAGCACGACGTCCGCATGGCCCGCGTGCTGCACCGGGCGCTGTGGAGCCGCATCGTCCCGGCGCAGGAGCCCGTGACCGTCCTCCACGGCTCCTACCGGCACACCCTCGCGCCACCGACCCTCGACCGCCTGGTCGACGAGGTGCGGCAGTCCGCGCTCACGTACGCCGCGGGCCGCGACCGGCTCCGGGCGCGGGTCGTGGCCCAGCTGCAGCGCCAGATCGAGCTCCGGCACGCCGACGCGCCCAGCGAGTCGTGGTTCCGGTCGACGAGCCGGAGCCGGCCCGTGACGCGCTTCCTCGACGCGGTGTGGCCGGCGGTCACCCCGGAGCAGGTCCTGCACCGGCTGCTCTCCGACCGGGAGCACCTCGCCGCATCGGCCGGCGGGATCCTCACGGACGCGGAGCAGGAGCTCCTGCTGGTGCAGCCGCCGGCGCGCACGCACAGGTCCGCGCGGTGGACGGCCGCGGACGCGTACCTGCTGGACGAGGTCGCGGGGCTCGTCGACCGGCCGCGCAGCTACAGCCACATCGTCGTCGACGAGGCCCAGGACCTCTCGCCGATGCAGTGCCGGGCGCTCGCCCGCCGGAGCGCGCACGGCTCGCTGACCGTGCTCGGCGACCTGGCGCAGGGGACGACGCCGTGGGCGGCGCGCACCTGGCAGGAGACCGTGACGCACCTGGGCCGGCCCGACGCCGCGGTCGTGCCGCTCACGACCGGGTTCCGCGTGCCGGCCGTCGTCATGGACTACGCCAACCGGCTCGTCCCCTCGCTCGGGCTCGACGTCCCCGTCGCGTCGTCGCTCCGCGGCGACGGCTCCCTGCAGGTGATCCGCGTCGACGACCTCCTCGCCGCCACCGTGACGGAGTGCCGGGCCGCGCTCGCACGTGAAGGGTCGATCGGCCTCGTCGCACCGGACTCGCTGGTCGACGACGTGGCTCGGGCGCTGTCGACCTCCGGTCTCCCGTGGAACCCCGCCGACGACCTGGGCGGCGCGCACCGGCTGACGCTCGTCCCCGCGTCGGTCGTGAAGGGCCTCGAGTTCGACACCGTGGTGGCCCTCGAACCCGCGCGCGTCGTCGCGGAGGAGGCCCGCGGGCTGAACCGCCTCTACGTGGTCCTCACCCGTGCGGTCTCCGACCTCGTCGTGCTGCACCAGGACCCGCTGCCGCACGAGCTCGGCGACCCGCCGGGCGACCGGGCTCGTTGATCCGCAGCGACCGTGGCGCCGGCTGCTAGGGCAGCGCGGCCAGGGCCTTGCGGATGCGCGTCGGGGAGACCGGGACCGGCGTGCCGAGCTGCTGGGCGAACAGGCTGACGCGGAGCTCCTCGACCAGCCAGCGCAGCTCGCCGACCGCAGCGGCACGGTCGGTGCCCGGGCGGGCGCTCGTCGCGGCGTCGTCGACGAGCTGCTCGACGTCGTGGACCTGCCACGCGAGGTCGTGGTCGCGCTGCGGGTTCGACGCCGCCTTCTCGAGTCGGGTGCGCGCGGCGCGCAGGTAGCGCGCGACGTGCGGGAGGCGGTCGGCGCCGACCTCCGAGACGAACCCGTCGTGCACCAGGCGGACGGACTGCTCGCGTAGGTCCTGGACCGTCGACAGCAGGGCGAGGCTGGCCGACCGGCGCAGGTCGGCGTCGAGCTCGCGCCACGCGGTGAGGACGGCGACGAGGTCGGTGACGACCGTGTGGACGGTGTCCTCGAGGCGGTCGCGGACCGCGGTGCGGAGGGTCGCGTAGGTGTCGGCGTCGCGGACGTCGGCGGGGGTGCGGTCACCGAGATGGGCGCGCATCAGACGGTCGATCGCGGCGAGCTGCACGTCCGTGACCAGGGCGTCCGTGCTCGGGTACGGGCTCGCGGCGAGCGTGAGGGCTTGCGTGCCGGTCCACCGCGTCGTGATCCGGGCCGGCTGGAGGCCGACGTCGAGGAGCAGGAGCCGGCGCAGGCCGCGGCGGGCGGCGTCCGGGCGGGCGGACTCATCCGCGAGGGAGCGGACCGCGACCGACGTGCGCTCGTCGACCAGCGTCGGGTAGGCGCGGACCTGCGGGCCGGCGTCGAGGACCTCCGGGAGACGGCCGTCGGGCAGGTCGGTGGGCCAGGTGCGCAGGCCGGTGCGTTCGAGGGTCACGAGGGGAGGCGTGCCGGACGACGACGGAGCCGACGGTGTCGCGCCGCCGTCGCGCGCACCGGAACGGTCGCCGGTCGCCGCACCCGCACCCGCACCGGCCCCGGACGACGG
>JAEWCA010000240.1 GCA_023390875.1 Actinomycetes bacterium | reverse complement strand
GTGCAGGTCCGCACCGCCTGAGCCCGCGGCGCGGGAGCGGGCCGCGGGGGCGGGGGAGTCGTATCGTGGACCCCTCGTGCCCGCGGACCCCCTGCGCGGCGCGACGGCGACGGGGCGGTGGACGGATGGGACTGCTGGACCGGATCGGCTCGCCCGCGGACGTGCGTGCCCTGAACCCGGCGCAGCTGCGCGCGCTCGGTGCGGAGATCCGCGCGTTCCTGGTCGACCAGGTGTCGCGCACCGGGGGGCACCTCGGCCCGAACCTCGGCGTCGTCGAGCTCACGCTCGCGCTGCACCGCGTGTTCGACTCCCCGCGGGACACCCTCGTGTTCGACACCGGGCACCAGGCGTACGTCCACAAGCTCCTGACCGGGCGGCAGGACTTCGCGCGGCTGCGCCGCCGCGGTGGGTTGTCGGGGTACCCCAGCCGCGCCGAGTCCGAGCACGACGTCGTCGAGAACTCCCACGCGTCGACGGCGCTGTCCTGGGCCGACGGCATCGCGCGCGCGGACGCGCTGGCCGGGCGCAGCGACCGGCACGTGGTCGCGGTGATCGGGGACGGCGCGCTCACGGGCGGCATGGCCTGGGAGGCGCTCAACAACATCGCGGACGGCACCGACCGCCGGCTCGTCGTCGTGGTCAACGACAACGGGCGCTCCTACGCCCCGACGATCGGCGGGCTCGCGCTGCACCTGGACGCCCTGCGCACCACGCGCGGGTACGAGACGGTGCTGTCCTGGGGCAAGCGCACCCTCAAGCGGTCCGGCCCGCCCGGGCGCCTGGCGTACGACGCCCTGCACGGCCTGAAGAAGGGCATCAAGGACGTCGTCGCGCCGCAGGGCATGTTCGAGGACCTCGGCCTCAAGTACATCGGCCCCGTCGACGGGCACGACGTCGCGGACGTCGAGTTCGCGCTCCAGCGCGCGCGGGCGTTCGGCGGCCCCGTCATCGTGCACGTGATCACGGAGAAGGGCCGCGGCTACAGCCCGGCCGAGCAGGACGTGGCCGACCGGTTCCACGCCGTCGGGCAGATCCACCCGGAGACCGGCCTGCCGGTGGCCCCGTCGCGCTTCGGGTGGACGGGGGTGTTCGCCGACGAGGTGGTCCGGATCGGGCGGCGGCGCCCGGACGTCGTGGCGATCACCGCGGCCATGCTCAACCCCGTGGGTCTCGCGCCGTTCGCCGCCGAGTTCCCGGACCGGACCTTCGACGTCGGCATCGCCGAGCAGCACGCCGTGACCACCGCCGCCGGCATGGCGTACGCGGGGCTGCACCCCGTGGTCGCCGTGTACGCGACGTTCCTCAACCGGGCGTTCGACCAGGTGCTCATGGACGTCGCGCTGCACCGCGCGGGCGTCACGTTCGTGCTCGACCGGGCCGGGCTCACGGGCGACGACGGTGCGAGCCACAACGGCATGTGGGACATGGCGATGCTCGGCGTCGTGCCGGGCCTGCGGCTCGCGGCGCCCCGCGACGAGCAGACCCTGCGGGCCGCGCTCCGCGAGGCGGTCGACGTCGACGACGCGCCCACGGTCGTCCGGTACCCGAAGGGCGCGATGGGCGACGAGGTCCCGGCGCTCGAGGACGTCGACGGCGTGGACGTGCTCGCGCGCCACGAGGGTTCCGGCCCGTCCGTGCTGGTGGTCGGCATCGGCGCGATGGCGGCTACGGCGCTGCGGACCGCGGAGATCCTGGCCGCGCACGGGCTGCGCGTCACGGTCGTCGACCCGCGGTGGGTCATGCCCGTCCCGGCCGCGCTCACCAAGCTCGTCGGCGAGCACGACCACACGGTGACGATCGAGGACGGCGTGGTCGACGGGGGAGTCGGCGCGCTCGTCGGGCAGCGCTGCCGCGAGGCGGGCATCGCGACGCCCGTGCAGGCCGTCGGCATCCCGCGGCGGTTCCTCGAGCACGCGACGATCGACCAGCTCGTCGGCACGTTGCGGCTGCGGCCCGAGGACGTCGCGCGCGACGTGCTGACGGCGCTCGGGAAGGCCGTCTGACCTGCACGTCCGCCCCGGGCGGATGTGACGTGCGCCTCTCTGCGCACCCCGCGGGCCCAAGGTCCCAAGACATCCCATCACTTGCTCCTTAGCGTCGAGGTATCGACCACCCCACGAGGAGCAACGATGTCGACCACCACCGCCCGCAGCCGCGACGACCTCGCGAGCGCCACGCCTCCCGCCTGGAAGGGCTTCACGCCGGGTCCGTGGGCGGACCACATCGACGTGCGCGACTTCATCCAGCGCAACTACACGCCCTACGAGGGTGACAGCGCGTTCCTCGCCGGGCCGACCGCGCGCACCACCGGCGTGTGGGCGAAGCTCTCGGCGATGTTCCCGGCCGAGCGCGAGAAGGGCGTCTACGACGTCGACCAGCACACCCCCTCGACGATCACGTCGCACGCGCCCGGCTACATCGACCAGGCGAACGAGCTCATCGTCGGCCTCCAGACGGACGCGCCGCTCAAGCGGGCGATCATGCCCAACGGCGGCTACCGGATGGTCGAGAAGTCGCTCGAGACCTACGGCTACGAGCCCGACCCGCTGGTCGGCGAGATCTTCGGCAAGTACCGCAAGACGCACAACGACGGCGTCTTCGACGTGTACCCGCCCGCCGTCCGGGCCGCGCGCAGCAGCCACATCATCACGGGCCTGCCCGACGCGTACGGCCGTGGCCGGATCATCGGCGACTACCGCCGCGTCGCGCTGTACGGCGTGGACGCGCTGATCGCCGCGAAGAAGCTCGAGCGTGCCGAGCTCGACATGGAGCGCTCGGTCGAGGACGTCATCCGCGACCGCGAGGAGAACGCGGAGCAGGTGCGCGCGCTCGGCGAGCTCAAGGCCATGGCGGCGTCCTACGGCTACGACATCTCGGGCCCGGCGACCACCGGCCGTGAGGCCGTCCAGTGGCTGTACTTCGCCTACCTGGCGGCCGTGAAGGAGCAGAACGGCGCGGCGATGTCGCTGGGCCGCACCTCGACGTTCCTCGACATCTACCTGCAGCGCGACCTCGAGGCCGGCGTCCTCACCGAGGAGCAGGCGCAGGAGCTCATCGACGACTTCGTCATCAAGCTGCGCATCGTGCGCTTCCTGCGGACCCCCGAGTACGACGCGCTGTTCTCCGGCGACCCGACCTGGGTCACCGAGACCATCGGCGGCATCGGCGAGGACGGCCGCCCGCTCGTCACGAAGAACTCGTTCCGGCTGCTGCAGACGCTCTACAACCTGGGCCCGGCGCCGGAGCCGAACATGACGGTGTTCTGGAGCGACCAGCTGCCCGAGGGCTTCAAGCGGTACTGCGCGCAGGTGTCGATCGACACCTCGGCCGTGCAGTACGAGTCCGACGACCTCATCCGTGCCGACTGGGGCGACGACGCGGCGATCGCGTGCTGCGTGTCGCCGATGAAGGTCGGCAAGCAGATGCAGTTCTTCGGTGCGCGGGTCAACCTCGCCAAGGCGCTGCTGTACGCGATCAACGGCGGCCGCGACGAGG
>JAEWCA010000236.1 GCA_023390875.1 Actinomycetes bacterium | reverse complement strand
GCCGTGGGCTCGCCGGCGAGACGACGGCCCACGACCGTGAACCAGCCGCCGTCGAAGCGGAGCGTGCGCACGACGGGCTCGGGGCCGTCGCGGACGTGGTCGGTGCGCAAGCTCACCGCCCCCGTCGTGCGTGGGGCAGCGACGGCCGCCGGGGTGCCCGCCGCTCGGCCGGTGCTGCGCCGTGGGTCGCACCGAGGGGCATCAGCCGCACCCAGCCGTGCGGGTCACCAGGGGGCAGGTCGACGCGCAGCCGCACCCCGTCCCGGGTCGCGTGCCGGGCGATCCCGCCGATCGTGTGCACCGCGGTCGGACCGAGGTGGGCGGTGCGCTCGAGGTCCACGACGAGCAGACGGCGTTCCCGCGCGGTCGGCCACGCGAGGCTGGCCGCGTCGAACAGGTCCTTGGCGCAGCGCAGGTCGGCGTCGCCGACCACGGTCAGGACCGGTGTGCGGTCGTCGAGCACCGTCGCGAGCACCCGCGACGGGCGGGGGCGCGGCGGCGCGGGCTCGTCTCCCGCCAGGGCCCCGGCCAGGGCCGCCTCGAACACGTCACGCCGCGCCATGGACATCGCGCGCACGTCCCGGAGCCGCACGACCACCCGCTGCGCGATCGTGGAGAGCTTGACGTTGAGCCGCATCGAGCTCCACCGCAGCAGGTCGAACGCGCCCTCGTCGTCCAGCCCGTAGACGAGCATCAGCGCGCCCTTCGCCTGGTCGATGATCGCGTGCGACGCGAGCGCCGTGCCCAGCGAGAGCGACGCGGCGTGGTGCGCGGCGTCGTGCACCCCCTGCTCGAGGTCGAGCACCAGCCCGCGGACCTCGGGTGCGGACGACCGCGCCCACTCGGACCCGCCCGTGAACGTCAGGCTCCTCGTGCGGCCGCCGCCGTCGACGACCTGGTGCGTGATCCCGAACGACTTCCCGTCCAGCACGCACCGCACCAGGGCCTCGCGGAGGCGGTCGCGCTCGGGCTCGTCGAGCTGGGCGGTCAGCTCGTCGAGGCCTCCGTCGGGCGGGACGTCGCCGTAGCCGTCCCGCACGCCCTCCGACCACCACCACGAGTCGTCGTCGTAGCGGTACACGTAGTGGCCGACGACCTCAGCGGTGTGGACGGGCATGGGTTCTCCTCACGGCGGTGCGCCAGGCTGAGGGAACGGGCTGAGGCTCAACCCCGTCGCCGGCTCGGCGACCGTCATTCGACCCTACGCCGGTCGACCGGGTTGCGCCCCGGGGGCGACCGCACGGCCCGTGCTGGAAACGGATCGCGTGCGGACCGCCGTCACCAGCGGACGGTGAACCACACGACCTTCCCCGTGCGCTCGGGACGCCACCCCCAGTCCGCGGTCACCACGTCGAGGATGTGCAGCCCGTGCCCGCCGGGCAGCCCCTGACGTCCCGACCGCCGCTGCGGTGCGTCGACCGCGCCGTCGTGGACCTCGAACGTGACCTCGCGGTCCCGGTGGACGGTGCGGACGTTGATGCTCGGCCCGCCCGAGGCGTGCCGCACGGCGTTGGTGAACACCTCGCTCATGGCCAGCTGGACCGTGTCGACCGCGCGCTTCGGCGCACCGGCGTCCCGGGCGCGTTCCATCGACCAGGCGCGGGCACGCGCCAGCGAGCTCACGGAGGCCACGAACGAGCGCTCGTTCCCGTCGCCCGTCGCGTGCACCCGGTGACCGTACCGGTCCCGGGGCCGTCGCGCGCCACGACACCGGGTGGAACTGCGGGTGTCGCCGGGACGTCGGTGCTGCTGGGCGGGCTGGTCACGCGCGACGCCGCGCCGCCGGGTCTTGACAGGGTCCTATGCTTGCCGCGGTCGCCCACCGGCGACGCACGGCACGGTCCGGCCGGGGTGGAGGTGCGCGTGGCGGTCGCCGACGACTCCGACGCGGGATGCCCCGCCGGCGTGCCCACCGGTGAGGCGGAGCGTGTCAGGTGGACGGCGGCCGTCGCCGCCGCGGAGGTGGGCAGCTTCGACTGGGACCTGCGCAGCGGGCGGCTCGAGTGGGACGACCAGCTGCTCGCGATCTTCGGCCTCACGCGCGAGGCGTTCGGCGAGTCCATCGACGACTTCACGGCCGCCCTGCACCCCGACGACGTCGCGCGCGTCGACGAGGCGCTCCGCGCCGCGATCGCCGCGTGTGCGGAGTACGCGGCCGAGTACCGGGTGCTGCGTCCCGACGGCGAGGTGCGCTGGGTCCAGGCCCGCGGGAAGGCGTTGCGCGGCCCGGACGGCTCGGCGGTGCGCGTCGTCGGCGCGGCGTACGACACGACCGCCCGCCACGTCGAGGACGTACGGGTGGCCCGCGTCCTGGAGACCATGCCGGCGGCGTTCTTCCTGCTGGACGACGAGTGGCGCTTCCGGCACGTGAACGTGGCGGCCGAGCGGATCCTGGGCCGCCCGCGGAGCGAGCTGCTCGGGCGGGTGCTGTGGGACATGTACCCCGAGACCCTGGGCTCGGGGTTCGAGGACGGGTACCGCGCCGCGGTCGCGACCGGCCGTGCGCGGTCGTTCGAGGCGCCGTCCCCGGCACCGGTCGACCGCTGGTACGAGGTGCGCGCGTGGCCGGGGCCCGACGGGCTGTCCGTGTACTTCTCGGACTGCACGGAGCGTCGACGCTCGCAGGAGGAGGCCGCGCTCGCGCGCGAGCGGGCGGAGGCGGAGCAGCGAGCCGCCGACGAGGCGCGGCGCCTGGCCGAGGCGGGACAGGCGCGGCTGCGGCTGCTCGGCGAGGTCGGCGACGACCTCGCGTCGACGCTGGACACGGAGGAGGCGGTCGCCCGGCTCGCCCGGCACCTCGTGCCGAGCCTGGCGTCGTGGTGCCTCATCACGTTGTCGACGGACCAGCACCACCTGCGCGACATCGCGAGCTGGCACGCCGACCCCGCCCTGCGCGAGACGGTCGCCCGCTACGCGCGGCTGCGCCTCACGTCGCTGTCGACCGCGTCGTACCTGTTCAAGGCCCTGCGTACCGGCGAGGTCGTGGAGGTCCCGGACGCGACGCACGAGATCGCCGGCGTGCTCACGGGCGAGGCGGTCGGCGTGCTGCGCGAGCTCGCCCCGCAGATCGCGTACGCGGTCCCGCTGCGCGCTCGCGGCCGGACGGTCGGTGCCATGACGCTGTTCCTCGACGAGGACCGGGAGCCGCTGAGCCCGGAGGACGTCGCGATGACCGTGCAGCTCGCCGACCGGGCGGGGCTCGCGCTCGACAACGCGCGGCTCTACGAGGAGCAGCGGCACATGGCGGAGTCGCTGCAGCGCGCGCTGCTGAGCGCCCCCGTCCAGCCGGACCGCCTGAACGTGGCGGTGCGCTACCTGCCGGCGTCGAAGGCCGCGCAGGTCGGTGGCGACTGGTACGACGCGTTCGTGCAGCGGGCGGGTGCCGCCGTGCTCGTGGTCGGCGACGTCATCGGTCACGACACGCAGGCGGCGGCCGCGATGAGCCAGGTGCGCACGCTCCTGCGCGGCATCGGGTACGCGTCGGGCAGCACGCCCGCGTCGATGCTCGAGGACCTCGACGAGGCGATGCGCGGCCTCCAGGTCGACACCATGGCCACCGCCGTCGTCCTGCGGGTCGAGCAGCCACCGCCCGACGGCGCGCCCGGCCTGACCCGCGCGCGGTGGTCCAGCGCGGGCCACCTGCCGCCGATCGTCGCCGGTCCGGACGGGAAGGTCGAGGTCCTGACGGAGCGGAACGGTCCGCTGCTCGGGCTCCGCGCCGGCGCCGAGCGGCCGGAACGCGAGCTGCTCCTCGAGCGCGGCAGCATCGTGCTGCTGTACTCCGACGGGCTCGTCGAGCGGCGCGGCGAGCACCTGAGCCACGGCATCGAGCGGCTGCGGAGCGTGCTGGCCGAGGCGGTCGCGACGCTTCCGCTGACGAGCGACCCGGTCGACCTCGAGCGTGTGGTCGACGACGTGCTCGAGCGCATGCTGGACGGCCGGGGCGACGACGACGTCGCCGTGGTGGCGGTGCACCTGGCGCCGGGGCTCAGCACCGCCAGGTGACGAGCGGGCCGCTCGTCCGGACCCCTCGGGGAGGCGACCGGCAGGGCATCGATCTGCACCGGTCCCGGGTCTACCGTGGTGACGAACCGGTCGTGAGACGGCTCGACAGCCTCGTCGAGGGAGCAACGATGACCACCACCATCGACCCGGTCACCTCTGCGGCGTGGGCCGGGTTCACGTCCGGCCCGTGGGCGGACGGCATCGACGTCCGGGACTTCATCCAGCGCAACTACACGCCGTACGAGGGCGACGACGCGTTCCTCGCCGGCCCGACGGCGCGCACCACGGCGGTGTGGGCGCAGATCGCGGGGATGTTCCCGGAGGAGCGCGCGAAGGGGATCTACGACGTGGACCCGCACACGCCGTCGACCATCACGTCGCACGCGCCGGGGTTCATCGACCGCGACAAGGACCTCATCGTCGGCCTCCAGACCGACGCGCCCCTCAAGCGCGCGATCATGCCCAACGGCGGCTACCGGATGGTCGAGGGTGCCCTGAGGACCTACGGCTACGAGCCCGACCCGCTGGTGCGCGACATCTTCACGAAGTACCGCAAGACCCACAACGACGGCGTCTTCGACGTGTATCCGGCGGACGTGCGCAAGGCCCGCTCGGCGCACATCATCACCGGGCTCCCGGACGCGTACGGCCGTGGCCGGATCATCGGCGACTACCGCCGGGTCGCGCTGTACGGCGTGGACGCGCTGATCGCCGCGAAGCAGCGCGACAAGGCGATGCTCGACATGGAGCGCTCGGTCGAGGACGTGATCCGCGACCGCGAGGAGCTCGCCGAGCAGCTCAGGGCGCTGGGCGAGCTCAAGACGATGGCGGCGTCGTACGGGTACGACATCTCCGGCCCGGCGACGACCGGCCGTGAGGCGGTGCAGTGGCTGTACTTCGCGTACCTGGCCGCGGTGAAGGAGCAGAACGGCGCGGCGATGTCGCTGGGCCGCACGTCGACGTTCCTCGACATCTACCTGCAGCGCGACCTCGACGCGGGTGTGCTGACGGAGGAGCAGGCGCAGGAGCTCATCGACGACTTCGTCATCAAGCTGCGCATCGTGCGGTTCCTGCGGACGCCCGAGTACGACGCGCTGTTCTCCGGCGACCCGACCTGGGTCACCGAGACGATCGGCGGCATGGGGGAGGACGGCCGCCCGCTCGTCACGAAGAACTCGTTCCGGCTGCTGCAGACGCTGTACAACCTCGGACCCGCGCCCGAGCCCAACATGACGGTGTTCTGGAGCGAGCGCCTGCCGCGCGGGTTCAAGGAGTTCTGCGCCAGGGTCTCGATCGACACGTCGGCGGTCCAGTACGAGTCGGACCGGCACATCTCGTCGGTGTGCGGCGACGACGCGGCGATCGCGTGCTGCGTGTCGCCGATGAAGGTCGGCAAGCAGATGCAGTTCTTCGGTGCGCGGGTCAACCTCGCCAAGGCGCTGCTGTACGCGATCAACGGCGGCCGCGACGAGG
>JAEWCA010000219.1 GCA_023390875.1 Actinomycetes bacterium | reverse complement strand
CCCCCCCCCCCGCCGGCGGGGGGCCCGCCCGCGCCCGCGCCCCACGGCCCCGACGAGCCCTGTCGCCGCGGGACCCGGTCCGGCGTCGCCTGCCGCCCCCGCGCTCGCTCCGGTGCCCTCTCTGGCGCACGCGGTACCCGTGCTCGAGGCCCGGCACCTCGTCAAGGAGTTCTCACTCCCCCGATCCGCTGGCGGCGGTCGCCTGCGCGCCGTCGACGACGTGTCGTTCGCACTCCCCCGCGGCCGGACGCTCGCGCTGGTCGGCGAGTCCGGCTCGGGCAAGTCGACGACCGCCCGCCTGGCCCTGCGGCTCACCGACCCGACGTCGGGCACCGTCCTCGTCGACGGCGAGGACGTCACCGGCACGCACGGCGAGCGCCTGCGCGCGCTGCGCCGGCGCATGCAGGTCGTCTACCAGAACCCGTACGCGTCGCTCGACCCGCGCTGGTCCGTCGAGCGGATCGTCACCGAGCCGCTGCGGGCGTTCCGGGTCGGCGACCGCGCCTCCCGCGCGGCCCGGGCCACGGAGCTGCTGGACGTCGTGGCGCTCCCCGCCTCGGCGCTGCCACGGCGGCCCGCCGAGCTGTCCGGCGGCCAGCGCCAGCGGGTCGCGATCGCCCGTGCGCTGGCGCTCCAGCCGGAGGTCGTCGTGCTCGACGAACCGGTCTCCGCGCTCGACGTGTCCGTCCAAGCACAGGTTCTCGACCTGCTCGCGGGCCTGCAGGCCGACCTGGGCCTCAGCTACCTGTTCATCTCACACGACCTCGCTGTCGTGCGGCAGGTGGCCCACGACGTCGCCGTCCTGCAGCGCGGGCGGGTCGTCGAGCAGGGAGACGTCGAGGACGTCTTCGCCGACCCTCAGGACGAGTACACCGCCGAGCTGCTGTCCGCGATCCCCGGCGGACGCACCCGCACGACCGTCGGAGGCGCCCGATGAGCGCGTCGTGTCGTCGCGGCCGGCGCCGCGCACCGTCACGCCCCTGACCCCGGGGCGTGCCGACGCCCTCGCCGGTCGGCCCCGATCCTCCCCGCACGCCCCGCAGCACCCCGACCCTGGAGCACCCATGTCCTTCGCACGCCCTCTGCGCGCGCTCGCCGTCCTGTCCCTCGCCGGCCTCGCACTCACCGCCTGCTCCTCCGGCGACGACTCCGCCGGCACGGAGCCGTCGGCCTCCGCGTCGTCCGAGACCCCGGTCGACGGCGGCGACCTCACGTTCGCCATCGGCAACGACCCGATCTCCGTCAACCCGAGCGGCATCGGCTCCGGCAACGACACGCTGTACGTGACCCGCCAGGTCGTCGACTCCCTGCTGTGGCAGGACCCCGAGGACGGCACGCTCAAGCCGTGGCTCGCCACGGCGTGGGAGCCGAACGCCGACTCCACGCAGTTCACGTTCACGCTGCGCGACGGCGTGACCTTCTCCGACGGCTCCCCGTTCGACGCCGCGGCCGTGAAGGCCACGTTCGACGACATCGTCGCCGCCGGCGCCAAGAGCAGCGCCGCCCCGTCGTTCATCGGCTACGCCGGCACGACGATCGTCGACGACCACACGGTCACGGTCGCCTTCAAGGCCCCCAACGCGCCCTTCCCTCAGGCGACGTCGACCGTCGCGCTCGGCATCGTCGCGCCCTCCACGATCGCGATCCCCTACGACCAGCGCTCGACGGGCGTGGGCGTGGTGGGCACCGGGCCGTTCACGATCGACCACTACACGAAGGACGTCGAGACGGTCCTGAAGGCGCGCGACGACTACGCGTGGGGTCCGGACGGCGCCACCGACGCCCCGCACCTGGACTCCGTGACGTTCCAGGTGATCCCCGAGGCGGGCGTCCGCACCGGCGCGCTGACCTCCGAGCAGGTCGACGTCATCGGCGGCGTCCAGCCTACCGACATCGCGACCCTCGACCAGGCGGGCTTCCCCGTCGTCCACCGCGCGAACCCCGGCATCGTGTTCGGCGTGACGTTCAACGAGTCCAGCCCGCTCGGCAGCGACCCGGCCGTCCGTGAGGCCATCTCGCTGGCGATCAACCCCACCGAGATCCGCGACACCGCCCTCGTCGACGGGTTCGCCGTCGCCCAGAGCCCGCTCGCGAGCACCACACCCGACGTCGTCGACCTCAGCGAGAAGCTCGTGACCGACCCGAAGAAGGCCACGACGGTCCTGGAGAAGGCCGGCTGGGCGAAGGGCGCCGACGGCATCTACGCCAAGGACGGCCAGCGCCTCTCCCCGACGCTCGTCTGGATCACCAACTTCAGCCCCAACGAGACGTCCGTGCAGCTCGTCCAGCAGGAGCTCAAGGCCGTCGGCATCGACGTCACCCTGTGGAGCGGCACCGTCCCCGAGTTCCAGGACAAGCTGAAGTCCGGCGCGTTCGACCTCGTCTGGGGCAACCTGTCCCGCGCCGACGGCGACGTGCTCCGCACCCAGTACTCGACGACCTCGACGAACTTCTACCGGATCGCCGACCCCGAGCTCGAGTCTCTCCTGCAGGCGCAGCTCGCCGCCGGCGACCCGGCGAAGCGGTCCACGATCCTCGCCGACGCCCAGGAGCGGCTCGTCACCGAGCACCACGTGGTGCCCGTCCACGAGCTCACCACGTTCCTCGGCCTGTCGACCGACGTGCACGGCGTCGACCTCGGCGCCGACTCCCGCCTCAGCCAGCTCACCGGGGCGTGGCTCTCGAAGTGACCCACCACCGACGGGGCGTCTCGACCGACCGGTCGGGGCGCCCCGTCGCCGTCTCCCGACCCTCGCGTCTCCCCTGCCCGGACGGGCACACCTGTGGACGACAAGCCCGCCGAGATGTCCACATTGGATAGGTTCGCCCGCATGCCTCAGGTCTCCCGCACCCCCGATCGTGCTCGCGTAGCCCTCATCGCTGCCGCACTCGGCGTTGGCGCCACATTGCCTGGCTGCACCGCCGACCAGGGTGCCCCACTGCCGTCGGCGGCGGGGACAGCAACCGGGGCGATCGCATCCTCGACTCCAGTACCAACGACCAGCGTCGTCGCAGACGGCTCCGTCGCGCCCGCACGACCGTCAGCGCTCGATGGCCCTGGCACGGTCGAGAATGCGGAGGCCATTGCGGTCTACTTTCAGCAGCTTTACCCGTACGTGTACGCGACGGGAGACCTGACCGAGTGGGAAGCACTGACCCATCCGGACTGCATCTATTGCCACAGTGTCATCAGCAATGTGGAGGCGCTGCGGCAGGTCGGACAGCACCGGACGGGCGGAGCGGTCACCGCATCTGACGTGAGCACGCTCGAGATCGACCCCGGCCGGTTCTTTCAGACCTCGTTCCGGCTTTCCGTTGCCCCCTCTCAGATCTTCGACAGCACGGACGCAGTCCTAGGCGATAGCCCCGCCTCAACCGGGAACGTCGAGACGGCGCTCATCTGGGAAAACGGGAAGTGGCTCGTCCGCGCTGTCACCGCGACACAGGGGTGACGCGGGGTGAGTGTTCCCACCTTCGTGGCGACTGCACTGGCCGCCGCCATGCTCGTGGCATCCCTCTCGGGAACAACGCCAACTCCTGGGACATCTAGCCCGAACCCTCAGACATGGGGCGAAGCCCAGGGAGCCTGACCCGCTTCTCCGGACACCTGGTCTGAGGCGATGATCGCCTCGGAGAGGAGTCCTGAATGCCTGCAGCCAAGCCGCCGGAGTTCCGGCGTCGCGCCGTGGAGCTGGCCCGCTCGGGGCA
>JAEWCA010000306.1 GCA_023390875.1 Actinomycetes bacterium | reverse complement strand
GGGCGGCGACCTCGCGGCGATGACCGGGGGAGCGCTCGCGGTGCTCGGGCAGGTGGTCGCCGAGCCGGCCGAGTGGCTCGTCGAGCCGGAGGCGGCCGCGGCGCGCTGACGCCTCACCAGGGCCGGTCGGCGACCTCGACGTCCCGGGAGCGCCACACCACGTCGAGCGCCGGGTCGCCGAACGGGCTCGGGTCGACGCGGTCGACGGTGAAGCCCTCACGCTCGTAGAACGCGCCTGCCCGCGCGTTGCCCGAGAAGTGCTCGACGGACAGCCGGCGGGTGCCCGGCGGCAGCAGGCGGACGACGGCCGCGACCAGGTCGGGGCCCAGCCCACGACCGCGGTGCCCGGGGCCGACGTACAGCTTGTACAAGACGTGCTCGGCGCCGTCCCGTCCGAGCTGCGCGACGCCGACGATCCCGCCGTGGGTGTCGGCGACCACGACGCGGGCCTCCGCCACCGCCGCGCCGACGTGCGCCGCGCTCCACCACCGGGTGACCTGCGCCTCCGCGGCCCGGGCGCCGATCAGCGGCGCGTAGTGCGGCGGGACGTGTGTCGCGCCGAACCGGCAGATCGCCGGCACGTCGTCGGGACCAGCGACGCGCACGACCCACGGGTCATCCGGCGGCGGTCGCCCGGTCATCGGGCGCCCGCGGCCAGCGTCGTCATCGACTCGAGCATCGTGTCCAGCGTCGAGGGGTCCTCGACGAACGTGAGCATCCCCTGCCACCAGGCCCGTTGCACGGCGGCGGGCATCAGGTCGCCCGCGCCGAACCGGGTGACCGGCGCGCCCGTGAGGTGCGCGGCCACGGCCTGTGCGACGGGGTCGTCGTACGCGTCCGCCGGGACGCTGCGGTTGACCGACGTGAACCCGCCGAGCCGCACCCACGCCTCCTGCGCGTCCGCGCCGGTGAGGTACGCGAGGAACGACCGGGCGGCGGGCGTGTCGTGCAGCATGACGACGACGTCGCCGCCGACGGTGATCGCGCCCGCGTGCGCCGGGTCGACCGCCGGGAACGGGAAGAAGCCGTAGTCGTCGCCCGGGACCGCGTCCGGGAAGGCCGCGGTGATGAACCCTTCCGCGAACGACGCCATCGAGTACATCAACGCGGTCGGCGGGTCGGTGTACAGCGGCACGACCCCGTCGGCGTCACCCGTCGAGAGCACGCCCGCCGCGCCTCCCAGCACGTACCCCGGCGTGTGCAGGATCGTGCCGAACCGCTCGAACGCCGACCGGACGCACGCGTCGGTCCACGGCACGTCGGCGTCGACCCACCGGTCGTACAGGTCCGGGCCGCACGACGCGAGCACGAGCTGCGCGACCCAGTCGGTGAGCGCCCACCCGCTGCCCGGTCCGCTCGGGGCGACGACCGAGAACGGTGCACGGCCGCCGGCGACGACCCGGTCGGCCAGCGTCGTCAGGTCGTCCCAGGTGGCCGGGACCGCGTACCCGTCGGCGGAGAACGTGGACGGCGAGTACCAGACGGTCGCCTTGTCGGAGACCTTCGAGAACAGCCCGTACAGCGCGCCGTCGACGCTGCCCAGGTCGAGCCACGCCTGCGAGTAGTCCCGCGTCACCTGGTCCATGTCGAGCACGCCGTCCAGCGGCACGAGCAGGTCCCGGGTGGCGAGCTCGTGCATCAGGCCCGGGTTCGGCAGGACGGCGAGATCGGGCACGTCGCCGGCAGCGACGCGGGTGTCGAGGTCCCGGGCGACGTCCGACGAGCCCCGCCAGTCGACCGTCCCGCCCGTCTCGTCCTGCCAGGTCGCCGCGACCGTCTGGAACGCGCCGTACTCCGGTCCGCTCCACAGGCCGACCACGTCCACGTGCTCGCCGTCGAGGCCCGCGGTGCCGGTCGGGTCCGGCGCGCCGCCCGACGTGCAGGCGGCGGTCGACGCCGCCGCGAGCAGCGCGACGATCAGCGTGGTCCTGTGCCGCAGGGTCATCGTCGTCCCGGGGGAGTGTCGGCCTGATGGTGGAATCGTTCCATGACCACCCAGCTGCTCGCCGTCGAGGGGGCGATCGGCAGGTGGCGTGCTGGCGGGTCGAGGCGGTCGGCGACGGGCTTCGACCTGCCGCGCCCGTCCTGGACGTCCCGGCCGGCCGGGCCTCAGGTCCCGAGAGCCCGCCGGACGTCGTCGAGCGAGAGCGACCTGGGGAGAGGCCCGTCGTACTCGTCGCCGACCGAGATCACGAACGCGCTCGTCCCGGAGGCCGAGCCGTCCCGGGCCCACTGGCCGGGGCCGACGACGACCCACTCGCCGAGGGCGAGCTCGGACGGTGCCAGGAACAGCAGGTACTGGTGCCCGGTCTCGACGAACGGTGGCGTCTGCGACCTGCCTCCGACGACGTTGCTTCCGCTGATCTGGCGGACCGGGAGAACCGAGCCCTCGGAGACACGTCCCGACAGGACGGTGTCGACCGTGACGTCGGTGACCGTGAACGGCATGCCGTCGACGTCGTCGGCGCGTGCCGGACCGGCCGTGGCGACGACCACCGCTGCCGAGTCCGCGCCCAGCTCGAACAGGGTCGCGTACCCGCCCACCGGCGCGACCGAGACGACCAGGGTCGTCGTGGGTGTCGGCTCGTCGTCGCGCGAGCAGGCCGACGTCATCGCCACGCCGGCCAGGAGCACAGCGGTCAGGGCCCGGCGCATCCGGTGGCTCCTCCTCGTCCGTCGATGGGTGTGCGGCGGCAAGCCTGCACCGACGGCGCCCTGACGCGCGCCCGCCGGACGAGTGCGGTTGCGAGGTGGCCGGACGACGGTCGTGCGCCGCGCCCGACGGGCCGGTTCGCGGGGCCCCCGTAGGCTTCTGGACCGTGACCTCGACGCCTGCGACTCCCCGCCCGCTCTGGATCGGCACCTACCCCGAGGCGGGTGCCGGCACCCCGACCGGTCTGGGTGAGGGTGTCTGGCGCGTCGACCTCGACCCCACCACGGGCGCCCTGTCCGGTGCGCGCCTGGTCGTCGAGACGCCCGCGCCGTCGTTCGTCGTCGCGCACCCGACCGCGCCGGTCCTGTACGCGGTCGACGAGGAGACCGAGGGCGCGGTGACGGTGTTCGACGTGGTCGGCGACGGGCTGCGCCCGCGGGCGACGGTCGCGTCGGGTGGTGCGGATCCGTGCCACCTGCTGCTCGACGACGACGCGCGGACGCTGCTGGTCGCGAACTACAGCTCGGGGACGCTCGGGGTCCTCCCGCTGGACGCGGACGGCGGCTTCACGGCCGAGGTGCTCGCGGCGGGCGGGCCCGCGCAGGTGCTCGGCCACACGGGTGCCGGGCCGCACCCGGACCGGCAGGAGGCGCCGCACGCGCACTTCGTCGCGGTCGCGCCGGGTGGGCGGCACGTGCTCGTCGTCGACCTGGGCACCGACGAGGTCCGGCGCTACTCGCGCGACGCGGACACCGGGCTGCTCACGGAGGACGGCGTCGCCGCCGCGCTGCCGCCCGGGACGGGGCCCCGGCACCTCGCGTTCGCGCCGGACGGCGGCCGCGCGTACCTGGTGGGTGAGCTCGACTCGTCGGTGCACGTGCTCGCGTGGGACGAGTCGGCGGCGCACGGCGAGGTCGTGCAGACGCTCGCGGCGGCGGTGAGCGGCGACCCGGAGCGGCGGCTGCCGTCGCACGTGCTGCTCGACGGCGACCGGCTGCTCGTCGGCGTCCGCGGGCCGGACGTGGTCTCGGCGTTCTCCGTCGACGGCGACGGCCTGCTGCGACCCGACGGTGAGCACACGCTGCCCGGGTCGTGGCCGCGGCACCACCTGGTGGTCGACGGGTGGACCGTGGTCGCGCAGCAGGAGAGCGGGAGCGTCGTCGTCTTGAACGAGCACGGCGCGGTGGTGGGGTCGGCGCGGGTGCCGTCGCCCGCGTGCGTCGCGCCCGCCGTCGTCTGAGGGGCGGGTCCGCAGACGGCGGACCCGGCGCCTCGCCGCTGACCCCGCGAGTCACAGCGTGCGCACCCCAGTCACGGCGACCGTGACCGAATCGTGACCTCCTGCACTTACTGTCCGGTAAGTCATTGTGGTTGCCTGGCGTCAGCCGGGCGACCGCTGTGAGCGACGCCGGGGCAAGGACGCCCCGGCCGGAGCAGCCGCACGGCGTCGGCACGGCAGGGGGCCGGCCGAGTCTGCGTCACGAGGGTGTGACCCGTGCGTCGAACCCGCAGCACCCGTCCGCACCGCTGGACCGGGACCGTCGCCGCGCTCGCGGTCGTCGTCCCGCTCGCGCTGGTCGCGACCGCCGGACCCGCGACCGCCGCACCGGGCGACCTGGCCCTCACCGGTACCGCGACCGCCTCGCAGTCCCAGGCGGACGCCGACGGGACGTTCCCGCCGGGCGCGGCGACGGACGGCGACCCGGGCACGCGCTGGGCGAGCGGCAACGGGCCCGACGAGGACGTGCCGTTCACCGCGTGGCTGCAGGTCGACCTCGGCACCACGGCCGCCGTCGACCGCGTGGTGCTCGCGTGGGAGGCCGCGTACGCGCGCGGGTACGAGCTGCAGGTCGCGACCGACGACCCCGCGGATCCCGCGTCGTGGACCACGGTGCGCACCGAGACGGCGGGCGACGGCGGCACCGACGACCTCACGCTCGCGACGCCGGCGGACGCCCGGTACGTGCGCGTCCAGATGAACGAGCGGACGAGCTTCGACTGGGACCCGGCCCGCCCGCACTGGTACGGCTACTCGCTGTTCGCGCTCGAGGTCTACGGCACGCCGGCCGACGTCGCGACGGCGTTCGGCACGTCGGGCGTGACGGTCCCGGCCGGCAGCGACGCGACCGTCCCGGTGGTGCTCGCGGTCCCCGCGGCGACGACGCAGTCGGTGCACGTGTCGTCGACCGGCGGCACCGCGACCGCCGGCACCGACTACACCGCGGTCGACCAGGTCGTCACGTTCGCACCCGGCGAGACGACCGCCGAGGTCACCGTCGGCACGGTCGACCACGGCCCGCTCGCACCGGCGCGCACGGTGGTGCTCACGCTCGACACCCCGTCCGCCGGCCTCGTCCTCGGGGGCCGCACGACGGCGACGGTGACGATCGCCCCGCACGGCCGGCTCCCCGACGTCGGCGCGGTCACGGTGCTCGACGACTACGAGGACGGCGTCCCCGCCGGCTACACCACGTGGGGCATCAGCGCGCCCGTGACCCCGGTGCTCACGACGGCCCCGGCGGACCACGACGGCGACGCGCTCGTCGCGACGGTCGGGGGCACCCCGGCAGCAGGCGACTGGTTCGGCTTCACGCACGACACCGCGCCCACCGACTGGTCGGCGCACGACGGCTTCACGTTCTGGTTCCTCGGCACGGGCGGCGGCGGGCTGCTGCGCTACGAGGTGAAGAGCAACGGGCAGCTGTTCGAGACGTCCGTGGTGGACGACACCGCGGGCTGGCGGCGGGTCAATGTGGCGTTCGCGACGCTGCGGCTCAAGAACGACCCGGCGTCCGACGCGCGGTTCGACCCGCACGTGTCGACGGGCTTCGCCGTCACGCTCACCGATCTCGGCGCGGGTGCCTGGCAGTTCGACGACCTCGGCCTGTACGACCGCGTGACGACGGTCGAGGACGCCGAGGGCGAGGTTCCGATCGCGGAGCCCGGCACGACCGTCGGCCTGTTCACGTGGGGGTCGGCCGGCGCCGACGTCACGCTGGGCGTCACGCAGCAGGACCGCGAGGGCGGCCCGGCCGACAACCACGTGCTGTCCGGCACGTACCTCATCCCGTCGGGCGGCTGGGGCGGGTTCAGCGAGAACCTCGCCGCCGGGCAGGACTGGAGCTCGTTCCGCGGCGTCCGGCTGCTCTGGTACGCGTCGCAGGACAACCGGCCCGCGTCGCCGACCGCCGGTGACGACATCAAGGTCGAGCTCAAGGACGGCGGCCCCGACGGCGAGCACTCGGAGCTGTGGGCCACCACGTTCAAGGACAACTGGTCGCCCGACGGCAGCCGGTGGAAGGTCGTCGACCTCCCGTTCTCGCAGTTCACGCCGAGCGGCTACCAGCCGGGCGACGCGGCGACCCGCAACGGCACGCTCGACCTCACGTCCTCGTGGGGGTACGCGCTGACGTTCGTGCCGGGCACGGCAGCCGCCAAGGCGTGGGCCGTCGACGACGTGCAGCTCTACGGCTCGGCCGTCCCCGCGCCGACCGCCACGGTGACCGCCGCGCAGGACGTCGTGCTCGTCGACCCGGGCGAGACCGCGCACGTCGCGGTGGTCCTCACCACGACCGACGGCCAGCCGCTCACCGCACCCGTGACCGTCACGTACGCGAACGGCCCCGGCACCGCGACGGCCGGCGAGCACTACGACGCCTTCAGCGGCACGCTCACGTTCGACGCGGGCACCCCCTCGGGGACGGCGCAGACGATCGACGTCGTCACACACGCCACGGCCGAGCAGGACGACGCCCGCACGGTCGAGGTCACGCTCGGCGCGACGGGCGCCGCGGTCGGCACGTCACCCCGCGTGGTGCTCGACGCCGTCGGCGCGCCCTACCTCGACGCGACCCTCCCGACCGCGCAGCGCGTCGACGACCTCCTGGGCCGCATGACGCTCGCCGAGAAGATCGGTCAGATGACCCAGGCGGAACGCCTCGGCCTGACGTCGCCGCAGCAGATCGCGGACCTCACGCTCGGCTCGGTGCTGTCGGGCGGCGGCTCGGTCCCCGCGGCCAACACGGCGGCCGGCTGGGCCGACATGGTCGACGGCTTCCAGCGCCAGGCCCTGTCGACCCGGCTGCAGATCCCGCTGATCTACGGCGTCGACGCCGTGCACGGCCACAACAACGTGGTCGGGGCGACGATCTTCCCGCACAACGAGGGTCTCGGTGCCGCGCGCGACGCCGACCTCGTCGAGGCCGCTGCGCGCGCGACCGCGGCCGAGGTGCGCGCGACGGGCGTCCCGTGGGCGTTCTCGCCGTGCCTGTGCGTCACGCGCGACGAGCGGTGGGGCCGCAGCTACGAGTCGTTCGGCGAGGACCCCGCGCTGGTCACGGCCATGGCGGAGCCCGCGATCACGGGCCTGCAGGGTGCGGACCCAGCCGACATGTCCGGCACCGACGAGGTGCTCGCGACCGCGAAGCACTGGACCGGCGACGGCGGGACCACGTACGACCCGGCGCTCGCGGGCACCGGCTACCCGATCGACCAGGGCATCACGCACGTCGCCTCGCTCGACGAGCTGCGACGGCTGTACGTCGCACCCTACGAGCCGGCCATCGCCGCGGGCGTCGGGTCGATCATGCCGTCGTACTCGGCGGTGTCGGTCGCCGGCGGCGACCCGGTGCGGATGCACGAGAACGGCGCCCTGAACACCGACCTGCTCAAGGGCGACCTCGGCTTCGACGGGTTCCTCGTCAGCGACTGGGAGGGCATCGACAAGCTCCCGGGCGGCACGTACGGCGAGAAGGCCGCGCGATCGGTGAACGCCGGGCTCGACATGGCGATGGCGCCGTACAACTTCGGCGCGTTCATCACGTCGATGACGACGAACGTCGAGACGGGCGTCGTGACGCAGGCCCGGGTCGACGACGCGGTCCGGCGGATCCTCACGCAGAAGTTCGCGCTCGGGCTGTTCGAGCACCCGTTCACCGACCGCTCGCAGGCGGGCGTGGTCGGCTCGGACGCCCACCGGGCCGTCGCGCGGGCGGCGGCCGGCGAGTCGCAGGTGCTCCTGAAGAACGACGCGGTCCTCCCGCTCGCCAAGGACGCGCACGTGTACGTCGCGGGCTCCAACGCCGACGACCTCGGCAACCAGGCCGGCGGCTGGACCATCTCGTGGCAGGGCTCGTCGGGCCCGATCACGACCGGGACGACGATCCTCGGCGGGATCCGGCAGGTCGCGCCCGGCGCGTCGGTCACGTACTCGAAGGACGCCTCGGCGCCCGTCGGCGACGCGACCGTCGGTGTCGTCGTGGTCGGCGAGACGCCGTACGCGGAGGGTCAGGGCGACGTCGGCAACAACGGCAAGAGCCTGTCCCTGTCGGCCGCCGACCGGACCGCGATCGACCGCGTCTGCGGTGCCGTGCCGTGCGCGGTGCTCGTCGTCTCGGGCCGCCCGCAGCTCGTCACCGAGCAGCTCGGCGAGATCGACGCGCTCGTCGCGTCGTGGCTGCCCGGCTCCGAGGGTGCGGGTGTCGCGGACGTGCTGTTCGGCGACCGGCCCTTCACCGGCCGCCTTCCCGTGACGTGGCCGGCGACCGCCGAGCAGGTGCCCGTCAACGTCGGCGACGCCACGTACGACCCGCTGTATGCGTACGGCTGGGGCCTGCGCACCGACGCGCAGCGCGACCGACTCACGACGGCCGTGGCCGACCTCCCGGCGGGCGCCGCGCGCGACGCGGTGCAGGCCGTGCTCGACGCACCCGTCTGGACGGGATCGACGCTCGACCCGGCGACGCTGTCGACGTCGGTCCCGCTCCTCGCGCACGCCGCCGGGCTGCTCGACGGCACCGACCGCGACACGGCAGCGGCGGCGGGCCTCGTCGTCTCGCTGCTCCGCGACCTCGCCCAGGCGGCGGTGGGCACGGCGACGAGCGCGCTGCCCGACGACGCCGTCGCCCTCACCGCCGACGCCGAGCACGCCCTCATGTCGGGCGCCGCGGGCGACGCCGCCGAGCTCCTCGCACGGGTCGCGGGGGTCTCGACGACCGCCCCGGTCGCGTCGAGGACGACGCTCACGCTGTCGTCGCCGGTCGCGGTCCTCGGCCGGCCGGTCACGGCCCGCGTCGCGGTCACCGCCGAGGGGACGACGCCGACCGGGACGGTCGAGATCCAGGCCGACGGGGTGCCGGTGGCGAACGTCACGCTCCGCCACGGCACCGGCAAGGTGACCCTCCCGGCGACCCTCGCGGCGGGCCACCACCGGCTCGTCGCGGTCTACGGGGGAGCGCCGGCCGCCGACCCGCCGGTGCTCGGCTCGTCGTCCGAGCCGGTGAACCTCACCGTCACCAGAACCCTCCCGAGGGTGTCGACGGACGGCACCGACTGGAGCGTCCGCGCCAGGGACCCGAAGGTGGTCCAGGTGCAGGTCAGCGGCGTCCCCGGGATCGCCCCGACGGGCACGGTCGACGTCTGGGCCAACGGCACCCGCCGCGGCACCGCGACCCTCGACGCCGCCGGCCACGCGACGGTCACGCTGCCGTCGTCGACCAGGACCTCGCTCGTCGTCGTGACGTACCGCGGCGACGACAGCTACCTCCCGTGGGCGTCCCTTCCTCACCTGCTGGTGGTGCGCTGAGAGGCCGGGCGGCCCGCGCGACACCCCCGTTCCGAGCGCGGGCTGCCCGGTAGGTGCGTGAGAATGGGCGAAGACCCGTCCTCCAGGAGACTCCGTGACCTTCGAGCACGCCCCCCGCGTCGCCATGCTCTCGGTGCACACCTCACCCCTGGAGCAGCCCGGCACGGGGGACGCGGGCGGCATGAACGTCTACGTGCTCGAGCTGTCCCGGGCCCTGGCCGCCCGCGGTGCGCGCGTCGAGATCTTCACGCGCGCGACGTCGTCCGACCTCCCCGAGACCGTCGTGCTGCCGGGCGCCGACGCGACGGGTCGCGAGCTCACGCACGACGAGTCCCGCGACGTGCTCCTCGCGCACGCCGTCGAGCCGGGCGTCACGCCGCCCGTCCTGGTGCACCACGTGCCGGCCGGCCCGTTCGAGCGGCTCGACAAGAACGACCTCCCCGGCGTCCTGTGCGGCATGGCCGCGGGAGTGCTGCGCTCCGAGGCCGCGCGCCGGCCCGGCTGGTACGACGTCGTCCACTCGCACTACTGGCTGTCCGGCCAGGTGGGCCGCATCGCCGCCGACCGGTGGGAGGTGCCGCTCGTGCACACCGCCCACACGCTCGCCCGCGTGAAGAACGCGTCGCTCGCGCCCGGCGACACCCCGGAGCCGCACGGCCGCGTGCTCGGCGAGGAGCAGGTGGTCGCCGAGGCCGACGCGCTCGTGGCCAGCACCCCGTGCGAGGCGCAGGAGCTCGTCGAGCTGTACGGCGCCGACCCGTCCCGCGTGCACGTCGTCGAGCCCGGCGTCGACCTCGACCGGTTCGCCCCCGTCCCCGACGCCGACCGGGTGGCCGCCCGCCGCGCTCTCGGCCTGCCGCTCGACCGCGACGTCGTGCTGTTCGCCGGCCGCGTCCAGGCCCTCAAGGCCCCCGACGTGCTGGTCCGGGCCCTCGGCGTCCTGCACGCGACCGGCCGGCCCGTGCCCCTGCTCGTCGTCCTCGGCGGCCCGTCCGGCCGCTCGACCTCGGTGCGGGAGCTGCAGGCGCTCGCGGCCGTCACCGGCGTGCCCGACGAGGTCGTCGTCCGCCCGCCCGCCGACCGCGACACGCTCGCCACCTGGTACCACGCGGCCGACGTCGTCGCGATGCCGTCCCGCTCCGAGTCGTTCGGGCTGGTCGCCGCGGAGGCGCAGGCCAGCGGCGTGCCCGTCGTGGCCGCCGCCGTCGGCGGCCTGCGGTCGATCGTCGAGGACGGCACCTCCGGCCGGCTCGTGCGCGGCCACGACCCCGCGGTGTGGGCCGACGTGCTGTCCGACGTCCTCGCGGACAAGGCGGCGCTCGCGACGATGTCGGGCGGAGCCCGTCAGGTCGCCGAACGCTTCGGCTGGGGCACCACCGCCGACCAGCTCCTCAAGGTCTACGGCGTCGCCGCCGAGTCCCGCTGACGCTCATTCCCGGCGGCGGCAGGGGGCATGGCACCATCGGCGCGTGGCGTCGCTCAGGCTCTCGGACGACTGGTGGGCCCGGAGCGACCCGGAGCACCCCGCCGATGACAACTTCGCGTCGGTGCTCCGGGAGATCGAGCGCGCGCTGAGCCCTGACCACCCGCTGGCAGGCCAGATCGTGCGGGTCGAGGCGCGGTACGGACCCACCGACGACGTCGTCGTCAGCCTCGCCGACGGCACCTTCGCCCTGGTGCACCCGACGTGGACGGGTCGGGTCGAGCCGGTTCCGTGGCCGACGTGCACCCGCCTCGGTGATGCCGCGGCTGCCTCCGACGCGATCGACGCGTGGGAGGCGCAGCGCTGAGGCTCACTCCGGCTGCCAGAGCTCGATCCGGTTGCCGTCGGGGTCGCTGACCCACCCGAACCGCCCGACGCCGTCCATGTCCTGCACCTCGTCGGTGACCGTCCCGCCGGCGGCCCGCACCTGCGCGAGCATCGCGTCGAGGTCCCGCACGCGGAAGTTCAGCATCGTCTGCTGCGCGCCGGGGAAGTAGTCGCTCGCCCGCTCGAAGGCCGCGAACACCGTGGGTCCTGCGTCCGGCTGCCACAGCCCGTGCACGTCGAGGTCGAGCCCGAGGACGTCGCGGTACCAGGCGGTCAGCGCCGCCGGGTCGGACGCACGCACGAAGTACCCACCGATGCCCAGGACGCGTTCCATGCCGTCAGGATGCCAGCGGGCGCCGACAAGCGACGGACGTCCTGCACGCACGTCCCGGGGCTGCGGCAGGATGGCCCCATGACCTACACCCTCGTGCTGCTCCGCCACGGCGAGAGCGAGTGGAACGCCAAGAACCTGTTCACCGGCTGGGTCGACGTGCCCCTGTCCGAGAAGGGCATCGAGGAGGCGAAGCGCGGCGGCACGCTGCTCACCGACGCGGGCGTGCTGCCCGACGTCGTGCACACGTCGCTGCTGCGTCGCGCGATCACCACGGCGAACCTCGCGCTCGACGCCGCGGACCGCCACTGGATCCCCGTCAAGCGCAGCTGGCGCCTGAACGAGCGCCACTACGGCGCCCTGCAGGGCAAGGACAAGAAGCAGACGCTCGACGAGTACGGCGAGGAGCAGTTCATGCTCTGGCGCCGCTCGTACGACGTGCCGCCGCCGGACATCGAGCTCGGCTCGGAGTTCTCGCAGGACAGCGACCCGCGCTACGCGGGCGAGCCGATCCCGCGCGCCGAGGCCCTGGCCCAGGTGCTGGTCCGCGCGCTGCCCTACTGGCAGTCGGACATCATCCCCGACCTGCAGGCGGGCAAGGTCGTGCTCGTCGCGGCGCACGGCAACTCGATCCGCGCCCTGGTCAAGCACCTCGACGACGTGGACGACGCGACGATCGCCGGGATCAACATCCCGACGGGCATCCCGCTGCTCTACATGCTCGACGAGGAGACGCTCAAGCCGACCAACCCGGGCGGCACGTACCTCGACCCCGAGGCGGCCGCGGAGGCCATCAAGGCGGTCGCGAACCAGGGTCGCTGACCCACTCGCTCCACCGACGCGCCGGTCACCCCTCGGGTGGCCGGCGCGTCGTCGTCCGGCCTGATGGTCGCGACGGCCTCGGTCACGAGCCGGCCGCTCCCGCCGCGTCGAACGCCGCGACCGCGGCCCGTGTGGCCGACAGCCGCCAGCCGGCCTCGACGATCTCCTCGAGCTCGGCCCAGTCGGGGCAGTGGCCCGCGTCGAGGTGCGCGGCGACCCACCCGAACCGGCCCATGTACGGCGCGACGAAGTACCGGTCGGGGTCGCGCGCGACGATCGCCTGCTGCTCGTGCCGTTCCGCCTTGCACCACAGGGCGAGCCGCCCGTCGGCGTGGTGGTCGGGCAGGATCCACGCGAACCGCTTGCCGCGGGTGAAGAGCCCGGTGTTGCCGTAGTCGTCGACCACGGCGCTCGTCTCGGGCAGCCGAGCGACGACGTCCCCGATCCGCCGTCGCGCCTCGGCGACGTCGTCGTCCCCCCACCCGAGCACCCGCCCCTGGCTCATCGGCCCACGGTACCGGCGCAGCAAAGACGCGAGTCCGTGGCTTGTCGCCGAGTCCGTGGCTTGCAACCCCCGGAGTCGGCGACAACCCACGGTCTCGGGCCTTCCGTCGGGGCGGGGAGGCGTGCGACGATGCCGGGCCTGCCTCGATCCGGCCGTTCTCACGGCCCCTGCGACGGCCCCGGCGCGCCGCGAAGCGCCGCTCTCATGACACCCACCCCGGAAGGGCCCGACGCCCGTCGCGCATGACGGGCCGCACGGACAGCACGGCGAACGCGCCGACGAGCGCACCGACCAGCCCCGTCCGGGTCCGTTCCCGCGACGACCTGAGGCTCCAGCGCCGCCGGCACGAGCACGGTTGCTGGGACCACCTCGTCGTCGCCCCGCTCTGGCCCCTGCACGGCGTCAACCTCGGGACCCTGCTGCGCACGTGCGACGCGGTCGGCGCGTGCATGGCCGTCCCCCGGCTGCCGTGGGTCCCGGAGGCCCTGGCCCGCGGCAACACCCTGCGCCGTCCCGCGTGCGTGCACTGGACGGGCAACGTGACGCGCTGGCTGGAGAAGCAGCGCGCGGGCGGCTCGACGGTGCTCGGCGTCGAGCTCGCCGACGAGGCCGTGCGGCTCGGCGACCTCCCGGCCGCCCGGCGGCGCACGGTCGTGGTGCTCGGCCACGAGCAGACGGGCATCCCGCCCGAGGCGCTCGGCCTGCTCGACCAGGTCGTCGAGATCCCCATGATGGGCACGGGCGCGAGCCTCAACGTCGCGGTCGCGGGCTCGCTCGTCCTGTACCGCCTCGCCGGGCTGCTGTGATCAGACCCCGGCCGGCTCGTCCGAGGAGGCCGGTGCGGGGCGCGAGGTCGTGACTTCCAGGCGAGGTCGTGGGTTGCAGCTGACGACCTCGACCGGAACGGACGAGCTCGCGCACCGCCCGCACGTGAGCGGCGGGCCCCGGGCCCC
>JAEWCA010000136.1 GCA_023390875.1 Actinomycetes bacterium | reverse complement strand
GGCTCGGCCGGCGTGGCCGGGGCCGCGGTGTCGTCGGCGGCGGCCGCGGCGCTGACGTCCTCGGGGTCGGGCGTGCCGGCGGGCTGGGCAGGGGTGTCGTGGGACATGTCGGTCCTGTCATGTGTCGCGTACGGGACGGCGGCGACGGACGGGCGCTGGAGGTCCCGTCGGGGATCGCCGTGCTGATCCGGCCCAATATGCCAGGGTCCGTCGGCCCAGGTCACGGGACGGTCGCGCCTCGGACGCTTTCGCGTGGCGCTGCCCGGCCCCCGCGGTGCACGGGCTGTGCGCGTGCTGTGCGCACGGGGCTGACGTGCGCCCGTTTCCCTGAGATCTCTCGATGTCGAGTAATCTTGTCGGCGGACCCGCGCCGGCCCGCGCTGCGTCACCACCGCCGTCCAGGCCGGCCTCCTCACCAGTCCCCATCACAGGAGATCCCGCATGGCGAAGATCAAGGTCGTCGGCCCGGTCGTCGAGCTCGACGGCGACGAGATGACGCGCATCATCTGGCAGTTCATCAAGGACCGCCTGATCCACCCGTACCTCGACGTCGACCTGCGGTACTACGACCTGTCGATCCAGAACCGCGACGCCACCGACGACCAGGTGACGATCGACGCGGCGAACGCCATCAAGGAGCACGGCGTCGGCGTCAAGTGCGCGACGATCACGCCCGACGAGGCTCGCGTCGAGGAGTTCGGCCTGAAGAAGATGTGGGTCTCGCCGAACGGCACGATCCGCAACATCCTCGGCGGCGTCGTCTTCCGCGAGCCGATCATCATCAGCAACATCCCGCGCCTGGTGCCGGGCTGGAACAAGCCGATCATCATCGGCCGTCACGCCCACGGCGACCAGTACAAGGCGACCAACTTCAAGGTCCCCGGCGCCGGCACGCTGACGCTGACCTACACGCCGGCGGACGGCTCGGAGCCGATCACGCAGCAGGTCGTGACGTACCCCGAGGAGGGTGGCGTCGCGATGGGCATGTACAACTTCAACGAGTCGATCCGCGACTTCGCGCGGGCGTCGTTCGCCTACGGCCTGCAGCGGGGCTACCCGGTGTACCTGTCGACGAAGAACACGATCCTCAAGGCATACGACGGCGCGTTCAAGGACATCTTCCAGGAGGTGTTCGACACGGAGTTCAAGGACCGGTTCGACGCCGCCGGCCTCACGTACGAGCACCGCCTCATCGACGACATGGTCGCCGCGGCCATGAAGTGGGAGGGCGGCTACGTCTGGGCGTGCAAGAACTACGACGGCGACGTGCAGTCCGACACGGTCGCGCAGGGCTTCGGCTCGCTGGGCCTCATGACGTCGGTCCTCATGACCCCGGACGGCAAGACGGTCGAGGCCGAGGCGGCGCACGGCACGGTGACGCGCCACTACCGCCAGCACCAGGCCGGCAAGCCCACGTCGACCAACCCGATCGCGTCGATCTTCGCGTGGACGGGCGGCCTCAAGCACCGCGGCAAGCTCGACAACACCCCCGAGGTCACGCAGTTCGCGGAGACGCTCGAGCAGGTCGTCGTCGAGACGGTCGAGTCGGGTGCCATGACCAAGGACCTCGCGGCGCTCGTCGGCCCGGACCAGGCCTGGCAGACCACCGAGGAGTTCCTCGCGACGCTCGACGCGAACCTCGCGGCGAAGCTGGCCTGACCTCGCACGACACGACGGCGCCCTCCCGGCCCTCCGGGCGGGCGCCGTCGTCGTTCCTGCGGGTAGCGTGCCGGTAGCGCGTCAGGGCACGTCCGCGGCCCCGGCGGCGCGTGCCGACGCCAGCAGCAGCTGCCCCCCCGGCGGCCGACCGAAGGAGCCCGTCCGTGCCCGTGAACCAGCCCGTGAACGTGACCGTCACCGGTGCCGCCGGCCAGATCGGCTACGCGCTGCTGTTCCGCATCGCGTCTGGGCAGATGCTCGGCGCGGACACCCCGGTGCGGCTGCGGCTGCTCGAGATCCCGCAGGCGGTCAAGGCGGCCGAGGGCACCGCGATGGAGCTCGACGACTGCGCGTTCGCGACGCTCGACGGCATCGACATCTTCGACGACGCGCGCGCCGCGTTCGACGGCACGAACGTCGCGCTGCTCGTCGGCGCGCGGCCGCGCACGGCGGGCATGGAGCGCGGCGACCTGCTGTCGGCGAACGGCGGGATCTTCAAGCCGCAGGGCGACGCGATCAACGCGGGCGCGGCGGACGACGTGCGCGTGCTCGTGGTGGGCAACCCGGCGAACACGAACGCGCTCATCGCGCAGCAGCACGCGCCGGACGTGCCGGCGGACAGGTTCACGGCGATGACGCGCCTGGACCACAACCGGGCGGTGTCGCAGCTGGCCGCGCGCACGGGCGCACGCGTCGCGGACATCGCGCGCCTGACGATCTGGGGCAACCACTCGGCGACGCAGTTTCCCGACCTGTCGCACGCGAGGGTCGGCGGCCGGCCGGCGCTCGAGGTGGTCGCCGACGACGCGTGGGTCACGGACACGTTCATCCCGACGGTCGCGAAGCGCGGCGCGGCGATCATCGAGGCGCGGGGGGCGTCGTCGGCGGCGTCGGCGGCGAACGCGGCGATCGACCACGTGCGGTCGTGGGTGCACGGCACGCCGGCGGGGGACTGGACGTCGGCGGGCGTCGTGTCGGACGGCTCGTACGGCGTGCCGGAGGGCCTGATCTCGTCGTTCCCGGTGACGTCCGAGGGCGGCGAGTGGCGGATCGTGCAGGGCCTCGAGGTGGACGGCCCGTCGCGTGCGCGGATCGACGCGTCGGTCGCGGAGCTCGTGGAGGAGCGGGACGCGGTCCGCGTGCTCGGCCTGGTCTGAGCCGGGCCTGATCCGGCCGGAGGGTGCGCGCGTGCGCGTCGCGATCCGGGTGCGTCCGGGGGCGTCACGGACGTCCGTCGGTGGGCTGCACGGGGACCGGCTGGTGGTGGCCGTGACGGCGCGCGCGGTGGACGGTGCCGCGACCGAGGCGGCGCTGCGCGCGCTCGCCGACGCGCTCGGGGTACGGCCGCGGCACGTGAGGCTGGTGTCGGGCGCGACGAGCCGCGACAAGCTCGTGGACGTCGAGGACGACGCCGCGGACGACCTGGTCGAGCGGCTGGAACGGCTGCGCGCGACCTGAGCAGCCGGGTTCTTCCGGCGTCGGGGGCCCCGCGCTGCGTCGGCGACGGGCGCGCGCTGCTCGCGCCGGAGCATCGGCAATCCGCCCGTTGACACTCGTAACGGACAGCCTCTACGGTCGTCGTTGCCGGGGAGTCGAAGCGCTTCGATGCCTTCGGCAACGTCCCTCGTCATCGACCGTCAGAGCCGTCGGGAGATCGCGCACCGGGCGCCGGCCCCGTCGCACCCACCGCACCGCGTCGTGCGGCGGCATCCCCTGCCCTGACGGATGGCGAACCACCACACCTGTGCGGCGCAGCGACGCCGTGGACCGAGGGGGTTCCAGCTGTGAGGTTCTCATCGAGGCACCGCTGGGTGCCTGTGGGCGTCGTGTGCCTGGCGCTCGTCGGGCTCGTGCCCGCCACCTCCGCCCAGGCGGAGGAGTACCCGTTCCGTGACCCCGACCTGCCGTTGCAGACCCGCATCGACGACCTGCTCGGCAGGCTCACGCAGGACGAGGAGATCTCCCTGCTGCACCAGTTCCCGCTGCCGGTGCCGCGGCTCGGCATCGGGCACTTCCGCAGCGGCACCGAGGCGCTGCACGGCCTGGCGTGGACCACGTCGCCGGCCGACGGCGCGGTGCACACCGCCACCGCGACCACGTTCCCGCAGGCCGTCGGCCTCGCGAGCACGTGGGACACCGACCTGCTGCACCAGGTGGGCACCGTCGTGGGCGACGAGGCCCGCGGGTACCACAGCACGGACCCGGGCATGTGGGGGCTCAACCTGTGGGCGCCGGTCGTCAACCTGCTGCGCGACCCCCGGTGGGGGCGCAACGAGGAGGGGTACTCGGAGGACCCGCTGCTCACGGGCGCGATGTCGACCGCCTACGGCAAGGGCATGTCGGGCGACGACCCGTTCTACCTGAAGACGGCCCCGACGCTGAAGCACTACCTCGCCTACAACAACGAGGTGCACCGGGACACGAGCAACTCGTCGGTGCCGCCGCGCGTGCTGCACGAGTACGACGAGCAGGCGTTCAAGCCCGCGATCAGCGCGGACGCGGCCACCGGCGTGATGGCGTCGTACAACCTCGTCAACGGTCGCCCGGCCACGGTGGACCCGACGCTCGACAGCACCGTGCGGTCGTGGACGGACAAGACGCTGTTCAACGTGAGCGACGCGAACGCCCCGGCGAACCTTGTCGACTCCGAGGACTACTACGACACGCAGGCCGAGGCGGACGCCGCGCTCATCAAGGCCGGCCTCGACAACCACACGGTCAACGACAACAACCCGCAGCCGACGATCGCCGCGGTCAAGGAGGCGCTCGCGCAGGGCCTGCTCACGCAGGAGGACATCGACACCGCGGCGTCGCACGAGCTGTCCATCCGGTTCCGGCTCGGCGAGTTCGACCCGGACGGCGGCCCGTACGCGGGCATCACGATGGACGCGGTCGACACCCAGGCGAGCCGTGACCTCGCGCGCACCACGGCCGGCGAGGCGATGGTGCTGCTGAAGAACCAGAAGAACGCCCTCCCGCTCGACGCGAAGCGCACGACGAGCGTCGCGGTGGTCGGCCCGCTCGCGGACACCACGTACACCGACTGGTACGGCGGCACGCCGCCCTACACGGTGACCGCGCTCGACGGCATCACCGAGCGGGTCGGCGCGGGCGGCACGGTCACCGGCACCGAGGGCGTCGACCGCATCGCGCTCAAGGACCCGGCCACCGGGAAGTACCTGTCGGGCGGTGCGGGGGAGTCCGGCGCCGCGATCACCGAGGGTGCGACGACGGCCGACGCGACCGCGCAGTTCGACGTCTTCGATTGGGGCAGCGGGGTCGTCACGCTGCGCAGCGCCGCGAACGGCAAGTACGTCGGCTACAACTGGAGCGGCTTCGCGAACGACCAGGCACAACCGAACGGGTGGTTCGTGCAGCAGCAGTTCACGCTCGAGGACCGGCCCGACGGCAACGTCGTGCTGAAGTACGCGGGCTACGAGTCGGCGTACAGCTGGGCGCCGTCGTACGGCAAGCAGTACCTCACGGTCGACGCGAACGGCGCGCTCGCGCTGGGCGCCGCCACCGCCGACCAGGCGACGGAGTTCTCCCGCGAGCTGATCTCGAGCGGGACCGACGCGGCGGTCGCGGCGGCGAAGGCGGCCGACGTGGCCGTCGTCGTGGTCGGCAGCATGCCGTTCATCAACGGGCGCGAGGACCACGACCGCACGGACATCAACCTGGCCGCGGGCCAGGAGGCGCTGGTCGAGGCGGTCGTCGCGGCGAACCCGCGCACGGTCGTCGTGCTCCAGACGAGCTACCCCGACACCATCACGTGGATGCAGCAGCACGTCCCCGCGATCGTGTGGACCACGCACGCGGGCCAGGAGACCGGCCACGCGGTCGCGGACGTGCTGTTCGGCGACACCAACCCCGCCGGGCGGCTCACGCAGACGTGGCCGGCGAGCGCCACGGACCTGCAGCCCGACCTGATGAACTACGACATCATCTCGAGCGGTCAGACGTACCTGTACGACACGACGACGCCGCTCTACCCGTTCGGCCACGGCCTGTCGTACACGTCGTTCCGGTACTCGCACCTGCGCGTCGACAAGAAGCTCGACGGCACCCTGCGCGCCCGCGTCGACGTGACCAACACGGGCCGTCGCGCCGGCGACGAGGTCGTGCAGCTCTACACGCACCAGCGCGACTCCCGCGACCCGCAGCCCATCAAGCAGCTGCGCGCGTTCGACCGGGTCAGCCTCGACCCGGGGCAGACGACGACCGTCGAGCTCACGGTGCCGGTGTCCGACCTCGGCCACTGGGACGTGACGCGCGAGAAGTGGGTCGTCGAGGCCAGCGCGTACGACGTGCTCGTCGGCGCCTCGTCGGCGGACATCCGGCAGCAGGTCGTCGTGCAGGTCAAGGGCGAGAGGATCCCCGCCCGCAACCTGTCGACGACGACGCAGGCCCAGAACTTCGACGCGTACCGGGGCATCGAGCTCGTGGACCGCTCGAAGGAGTCCGGCACGTCGATCCAGACCCAGGCGGGCAGCTGGGTCGCGTTCAAGGACGCCGACCTCGGGAAGGGCACCCGGACGTTCACGGCGTCGGTCGCGAAGGCCGACGCCGGGAACGGCACGATCCAGGTCCGTCTCGACTCGCCGACCGGACGGCTCGTCGGGACCGCGACCGTGGCGAGCACAGGGGACAGGTACACGTACGCGACGGTCACCGCCGCGCTCGAGGGCGGCCGCGGGCCGGGTGGGGGCCACGGCCATGGCCCTGCGCACGGGGGCCTGCAGGGTCGTCACGACGTCTACCTGGTGTTCGACTCCACGGTCCGGGTGGGGGACTTCAGCCTGGGCAGCTGAGTCCCCGGCCCGGGGGGGGGGGGCCGCCCCCCCCCCCCCCCCCGCCCCCCCCCCCGCCCCCCCCGCGGGGG
>JAEWCA010000108.1 GCA_023390875.1 Actinomycetes bacterium | reverse complement strand
GTGCCGACGGCGACGAGGCCGAGGGCGAGGGCTCCGGTGCCGGCCGCGGTGAGCAGACGACGAGGGGTGGGGCGGTGGCCGTGGTGACGGCGCGCTGAAGACACGGAAATTCCTCCTGGTGGGGGGTTCTCTGGTGTGCGGCCGCCGTGGCCTCCCCTCAGGCCGGCAATCGGGGGCGGTAGCCCTCTTCCGCAATGCATCCAATATACGTGTACGCGTATACACGCATCCATAGGTACAAAGTCCCCCATCGATACCCGTTCCCCCCGACGGGGGAGAACAGGGGTGAAATCGGGCAACTCAGGACGGAAGCGGACGAACAGCGCGCTAGCCTCCGAGGAGCCACCTGAAAACTTCACGTCCGCGTCGCTTGGGGGACACATGACGCTCACGGCAGACCGGGGCGGTCTGGACCCGACGTTCGAGCGGGAACGGCGCGCCCGCTCCCGCGAACCGCGCCGGTCCTGGGCGTCGCCGCAGCCGTTCGTCCCGCGGTCGACCCCCTACAACGGCCCTGGTCAGCGCGCGCACCGCTGGTCGGCGCGTTCCCGCCGCTACCGCGCGCTCATCGTCGTCACCGACGCGCTCGCCGCCGGTCTCGTCGCCGCCGCGCTCCTGCTGCCGCGACTCGGCGTGGACCCCGTCGCGTTCCGTTGGTCACTCCTCGCGGCCGTCGCGTTCCCCGTCTGCATCGCGCTCGCCCGCGGGTACGAGACCAAGCGGCTCGGGGTCGGCGTCGAGGAGTTCCAGTCCGTCGTCGCGGGCGGTGCCGCCGTGGCCGGTCTCGTCGTGATCCTCGCGTTCAGCTTCAACGCCGACCCGCCGCGCGTCACCGTCTTCGTCGGCGTCCCGCTGGCCACCGCGCTCGCGTGCGGGCTGCGGTACATCGTCCGCAAGCGCCTGCACCACCGCCGCGAGCACGGGCTCGACATGCAGCGCACGCTCGTCACCGGGTCCGTCGCGAGCGCGTCACGCGCCGCGTACGACCTGTCCGCCGCGGCCTACGAGGGCTACGAGGTCGTCGGCCTGTGCCTGCCGTCCGCGGACGACGAGGCGCCGCTCGCGGACCTGCCGGTCCTCGGCGGGATCGCGGACACCGCGCAGGTGGTCGCGGACTACGCGGTCGACGTCGTCATCGTCACGGGCAGCGTCCTGTCCGGCGACGCGCTGCGCCGGCTCGGCTGGGCGCTCGACCGCGCCGGCGCCGAGATGGTCGTGATGCCCGACCTCGTCGAGGTCGCGAGCCCCCGGCTCACGCTGCGGCCCACGGGGTCGCTCCCGCTGCTCGAGGTCGAGATCGCGCCGCCGCGCCGCCGCATGATCGCCAAGGCCGCGATGGACTATGCGATCGCGCCGCTCGTCGTGCTCGCGTTCGCGCCGATCGTGGCGATCCTCGCGCTCGCGGTGCGCCTCACCACCCCGGGCCCGGCGTTCTACCGGAACACCCGTGTGGGCGTCGACGGCCGCACCTTCACCATGTGGAAGCTGCGGACCATGTACGTCGACGCCGACCAGAGGCGCGCGGCCCTCGCCGCCAGCAGCGACGGCAACGGTGTGCTGTTCAAGATGCGCGACGACCCCCGGGTCACGCCGCTCGGCCGGCTGCTGCGCCGCTACTCCCTCGACGAGCTGCCGCAGCTGTGGAACGTGCTGCGCGGCGACATGTCCCTGGTCGGACCCCGGCCGCCGCTGCCCGGGGAGGTCGACGTGTACGAGGACCGCGTGCACCGGCGCCTGCGCGTCAAGCCCGGCCTCACCGGTCTGTGGCAGGTCAGCGGCCGCTCCGACCTCGACTGGACCGAGTCGGTGCGCCTCGACCTGCGGTACGCCGACAACTGGTCGGTCGGGATGGACCTCATGATCCTGTGGAAGACGGCCCGTGCGATCGTCCGACCGAGCGGCGCGTACTGAGCCGTGACCGTCGAGGCGCCGTCGACACCCGCTACCCAGCCCGTGCCTGACCCGCCGGGCTCGTCGTCGGCGCTGCGCACCCGCGCCGCCCGCGGGGCCGTCAAGCCGGAGATCCAGGCGCTGCGCGCCGTCGCCGTGCTGCTCGTGCTCGCGTACCACGTCGCCCCGAACGGGCTCCCCGGCGGGTACGTGGGCGTCGACGTGTTCTTCGTGATCTCCGGGTTCCTCATCACGGCGCACATCGTCAAGCCGCTGCGGCGCGGCACGTTCACCGTCGGCGGGTTCTACGCCCGGCGGGCGGTTCGCCTGCTGCCCGCGTCGATGCTGGTGCTCACGGTCACGCTCGTGAGCACGTGGCTGTTCGTGCCGCGCAGCCTGTGGCCGCAGTTCGGCCGGCAGATCGCGGCGAGCGCGCTGTACGTCGAGAACTGGCTGCTCGCCGGCAACGCGACGGACTACTCCGCGCCCGCCGCCGACGTCAGCCCCGTGCAGCACTTCTGGTCGCTGTCCGCGGAGGAGCAGTTCTACCTCGCCTGGCCCGCGCTGCTGATCGTCGGGAGCGTCGTCGCGGCCCGCTGGCGGCGGTGGCGTCGCGCGTACCTCGCGGTGCTCGCGCCGCTGGCCCTCGCGTCGCTCACGTGGTCCGTGCTCGCGACCGCGGGCGACCCCGCGTCGGCCTACTTCATCACGACGACGCGGGCGTGGGAGTTCGCCGCCGGCGGCATCCTGTGGCTCGTCGTGCACCGGGCCGCGACGCTGCCCGACCCGCTGAGGGCGGCCGCGAGCTGGGCGGGTGCCGGGCTCATCGCGGCCGCCGCGTTCGCGTTCTCGTCCCGCACACCGTTCCCCGGCTGGGCCGCCGCTGTCCCGGTGCTGGGCGCCGTCCTCGTGCTCGCCGCGGGGCTGCCGCGCGCACGCTGGTCGCCGTCGGGGCTCATGGGGTGGAGACCCGTGCAGGCCGTCGGGGACATGTCGTACTCCCTGTACCTGTGGCACTGGCCGCTCATCGTGCTGCTGCCGTACGTCGCCGGCGCGCAGCTCGGGCTCGAGGGCCGGGTCGTCGCGGTGCTCGTCGCGGTGCCGCTCGCGTACCTGACCCGGCGGTTCGTCGAGATCCCTGTGCTCGACGCGTACCGGCCCACCGGCGGCGCGTTCTGGCGGCGGAAGTCGACCGTCGGCCTCGCGGTCGCGGCCGGGATGGTGCTCGTCGCGGTGCCCGCGTTCACGATGAACACCACGGTCCGGCACCAGCAGACCGTCGCCTGGGACACGTTGGACCGGGTCGTCGCGAGCCCGCCCGCGTGCTTCGGGGCGGCAGCCGTCGACGACCCCGCGTGCGC
>JAEWCA010000045.1 GCA_023390875.1 Actinomycetes bacterium | reverse complement strand
GCGCCCCCCCCCGCCGGGGCGGGCCGCCCCGCCGCGCCGGGCTGCTCTCAGCTCAACGCGCGGCTCGGGAGCTCGGATACGACGCACTCTCCCCGCCGACGCGCCCCGGGCTCGCGCGGTCCGTCGCCTCAGGGGCACTCGGGCTGCTGTTGCTCGGCGCCTTCGTCCTTGCGCCCGCAACCGCCCGCAACATCGAGACCGCCTACGACTCCCCGTTCTGGCTCGCAGGCATCTTGAACGCGATCGCCGGTTGGTGGCACCACCAGCCGCTCGTCACCCAGATCGCCATCGGCGCGGGCATCGCCGCGCTCATCGTCTTGTCCGGTGGCTCGCTCGGACTCGCGATGGGCGTTTCCGGCGTCGCGACCTGGGCCCTGGACAGGTCGGCCGGGATCGGCACGTTCATCCAGGACCCCGACCGGGCCACGCGCGACTACTTCGCCACCACCACACCAGCGCGGCTCGCCTCCGACACGCTCGGCGTCGCGCTCACGTTCGCGCCAGGCAACTTCGGCGGCGCGATAGCCGGCCGAGGACTTCGCACCGCGACCGAGGAGCTCGTCGCGGACCCCGCTGCCTTCTGGGCGGCACGACGGATCTCGATCGCGGACGACGCAGGGCACATCGACCTTGACTGGCTGCTTGCTCGCAAGCCGGTTCCACTCGCGGACGGCACGCTGCAGCCAGCCCTGTCCCACGGCGACGAGGCGGCCGCGCTCAGTCGGTACGAGTCCCAGCGTGCGGTGCCGACCAAGGGGAAGCCGGGCCCCGCCCGCGACGGGCAGGTGGCGGTCTACGGCGACAACGAGCGAGCGATCCTGCTGCCCGACGGCAAGCAGGTCCATCCGGACGGGTTCACGTCGACCTACGGTGCCATCGGCGACTACAAGCACGTCACCGCCGACGCCAGCACCTGGTACGTGCCGGAGACCCTCGACCAACGCATCCGCGACGTCGCGATCAGCAAGATGGACACCCAGCTTCGTCGGCTCCAACGCGCGGCCAGCGTGGTGGCGCCCGACGGGCGAGGTGTCGTCGAGATCACCACCAATTCCCCGAGCGCCGCGAGCTTCATCGAGGACCGCATGACGTCCGCGGGGATCCGAGGATACGTTCGACTCGTGGAGGGGACGCCGTAGTGGCTGACGTCATGCTGGCAGCAACGCAGTCGACCTGGGACTTCGACCGGCCGCGACTCGTCACAGACCTCACGGCTCGCTGGCCGGATGCGACGTTCTCACCCGAGGGCGACGACGATGCTGGGACGCTCGGCCAGGTCGTCGTGCGGCACAGCCAGGCCACAGTTCTCGTGGAGCTCTTGACGGTGCCAGGTGGCCTTGGCGTCGAGGGTGACGACGACCTTGTCGCCGATGTGCTGGCGACCATCGCGCGGACGCAACCGACACCCCTCGACGGCTCCCTGCTCCTGATCGGCTGGTCGACTCAGCCCGTGCCCCTCACTCCCACGACGTCGGCGGAACAGCTCCGCCTCCTCCAGTCCTAGTGCGTCGTTCCGGGACTCGGCACGAGTACGAGGATTCCGGCTATCAGCGCGTCGAGTGCGCCCGGTCAGGCCGACGACCTAGCCCCACCGCGGGAGGTCGGAGCGGGCTACGTCAGTCACGCGCCGATCGCATGAACGCTGCGAACACTCGACGCCCGACCGTCGGGTCTAGTTCACGGGCTAGCGACGCCATGACGCGGCTGGTCCGCTCCGGTCCCACCGAGTCGATGAGCGCCTCGCGCAGAACGTCGACCAGCGCGCTTATTGGATCGGCGGCCGGGTAGTACCGATCACCCAGGTGCTGCGCAACGTCGAAGACGAGTTTCGCGACCTGCCCGGAGTCGGTCGGAACCTCCGAGTGCGATCGTGTGCCCGAGTGAGCTTGAACGTCCTCGAAGAGAGGGTCGGCGTTGAACACGACCCAGGCGAGCAGCGCGGAGACAACCTTCGGCCGGATCGGAGGCTCCGCCGCGAGGGCAAGACCGCTGGCGGTGAGAAAGGCCCACTGCGCGACGTGCTGCGGACTCATGTCCGCCGGGCGCCGACGGAAGAGCAGGCGGAATTGCGCCCATGCGCTCGTGACGTCGCTCCACGGCGCGGGCCTGGAGAGGGCAACGGCAAGAGGGCTGCTCGGATCCCAGTTCGAGCGTGCAGCGATGACGTGCCAGGGATCGTCGAGCGGCAGGTCAACGACCCGCTTCTCGCGCAACGCAGCGCGAGCTGTGGCGAGGTCGCTTCCGTCCGCGAAGGCTTCGATTAGGTCGAGCGATCCAAAGGCTGCCACTCCCATCGAGCGCGCAATCCGGCGTAGCGCGATGTCGTCGGCCCAGACCGGAAGTCCGAGCTCCTGCGCAACGGTGACGGCGCTGAGCCATTCGTCGACCCGGTTGACGCCGGCGAACGGTGCGACCTGAAGACCCTGGACATCGGCCCACGCTCGGTCGGCCTCGTCGGCAAACCGTTGAGCCTCGGCTGCCGTGATCTCGGACAAGGTCGGCCGCTGCTCACGTGAGTCCCACCCGATGGTCGATGTCGACTTCATCGCCAGGGACCCGCGCGCGCGGGCGATGTCCTCACGCGCTGGAGCAGGAATGATGACCGAATCGAAACGCGCCGTGAGACGTTTGAAGACGTGTCCGGTCCACGGCGCGACCACGACAGCGCTGGTGTCGACGACGGCGCGCCCGTTGATCGCGAGCCGAGCCGCCTGCGCGCCGAGCCCGCCGTCGTCCTCAACGGCGAAGACGTAACCGAGGGCGCCGCGAATCAGCAGCTCGGCGCACGTACGGCCAGCGAGCGCGGCGAGCACGGCTAGCGGCCGGCCTGGACCTCCAGTGCCGCCTCGTCCAGAGCGCTGCTGCGCTCGCTTCCGCGACGCAAGACATCGAGCAGCGGTTCGAGGTCGTCCTCTTCGACCTTGATCTGCTTGATCGACGCATCCTCACCGTGGCGTTCGAAGTACTCCTCTGCATACTTGCGAAAGTCCGCGACCTGCACCTCGTTCAAGGTTGCGCCAGATGCCATCAGGACCACAGCGAGTGCGGCGGCGGCAATCTGCTCGTCGGCCGCCCAGTCGCCGGCCGCTCGGGCAAAGAGGGCGTACACCTTGGCGTCGCCCAGGGTCAGGGGCGGGCCAGAGCCGTCGGGGCTCTGAGATCGCTGTTCATCCAGCGAAAGTCGAAGGATCGAAAGGAATAGTTGCGCCTTCTCGCGCTGGTCGAAGTTCACCGCGGGCGCCTCCACGAGGATCCCAAGTGCACGTTCGAACTTGTCTTGAAAGTACAACGCCTCGGCGATTCGCCAATATTCGATTTCCGGCGTCGGCAGATCACTGTTTCAAAGATGCGCCTGACATGCTCAGTTCGAGCAACCACTTCATGCCATTGTTGTTCTTCGTGAGCAATAATCTGGAAAGCGCGCAGCGCCTTCAGATGCACCGGCCGGCCGTGTTCGTCTGCCAGGAGGTGCAGCGCGATCTCGCGTGCGTACGAGAGCTGCCCGCCTCCCATCGCGATCTCAAGGGCTTCCGTTACGAGCGGAATGTCGCCTCGACGCGAGCCCTCGTCAAACACCAGCCTGGCCGCCTCTTCAGCCCGGCCGCTCGCGACGAGCGCGTCGGCGTGCGTCTCCATGACGAGTTCAGATCGTGCGGGGCCACGGACGCGCGTGAGCGCCTCTTGCGTGTTGCCCTGGCTCAGGTCGACCCGCGCACGAAGCACTTCGGCCAGGTCCGGGTCGCGGCGCTCGACCGCTGCGATGTGTGCAGTGACCGTTTCCTGCTCCGTCGCGTCTAGTGAGTTGAATCGTCGAGAGAGCGCCAAGAGCGGCCGGAAGGCACTGCGCCCGGTCCTGTCCGCCGAGAGCTCAAGGGCGCTGATCAGCGCTGCGTTGGCTTCCTGCGCCATCTGCGGGCGACCGCTGAGCACACTCGCTCGCAAGAGTTCACGCTCAACGGGATCGGGATTCTTGGCGGCAAGCTCGAGCGCGAGCTCGCCCTTGCCGGCCAGTCGCGCGATCTGCGCTCCCAGTCGCAGAACGCCGGGGTCACGCGACTCCGACTGTGAGGCGACGCCATCGGGAGCAGGCAGGAGCAGACGAAGAGCACCGACCGAGTCACCCTGGATCGCACGCGTCAGCACTGTCGCAGGCGCCCAAGCGGGGTCGGTGAGCATAGCCGTGGAGCCGGAGCCGAGAGGCTTCCGGCTCCACGGCCACACCCGGTTCCACGCGTCAAGGGCCGGCGTGGCCTTGGAGCCTGACCCGCTTCTCCGGACACCTGGTCTGAGGCGATGATCGCCTCGGAGAGGAGTCCTGAATGCCTGCAGCCAAGCCGCCGGAGTTCCGGCGTCGCGCCGTGGAGCTGGCCCGCTCGGGGCA
>JAEWCA010000575.1 GCA_023390875.1 Actinomycetes bacterium | reverse complement strand
GTTCGTGGCCTGCAACCCACGAACTCGCCGACAACCCACGAACTCGCGGAGGGAGGGCGGGGAGAGGCGGTGCCGACGGAGGCGTGCCAGGGCGGAGGTGGCGGGGCCGGGCCGAGGTGGCTCCCGCGCCGGACGGCGGCGGCCCCCGGAGCGGGCCTGTCGGTGGGAGCACGGCGCAGCCCCCGCAGCGGGACTGTCAGTGGAAGCGGCGGCCCTCGTCGCGGCGGTACGCGAGGACGGCCAGCGCGGCGAACAGGGCCGTCCACGCGAGGATCACCAGCAGCGCCCCGGTGTAGGCCGGATCGCCCGTGACCGCCTGGACGGCCAGGTCGCGGGCCGCACGGGACGGCAGCAGCTTCGAGATCGCGTCGAGCCACGACGGGAACATCTCGGGCGGCAGGAACAGCCCGCCGGCGAACGCGAGCGGGAACAGCGTCGCCTGCACGACGGCGATGGCGGCCTTCGACGTGAGCCGGTACCCGATCGCAAGCCCAAGCAGCAGGAACGGCACGGCGACGACGGGCACCATGACGACGGCCGCGAGCGCCCGGGGCACGGTGATGGTCGCCGCGGTGAGCAGCCAGCCGATGAGCACGAGCGGCACGAGCGCGAAGAACGACCACACGACGCCGTTGATGACCCGGCCGGCGAGCCGCGGCCCGGCGCCGGCCGGGAGGGTCCGCAGGAACGGGTCGAACGGCATCGCCCGGTCCTCGGACACCCCGACGCCGAACGAGAACAGGCACGTCGACATCACCGCGAACGTGCCGAGCTGCGCGACGGCGGCGGTCGCGGCGAGCGGGTCGTCGGCGACGGCGCGCTGCGGGACGACGAAGAACAGCAGCGCGAGCGCCGGGAAGAGCAGGTTGCCGAGCACCGCGATCGGGATGCGGATCGTCTCGACGAACTGGAACCGGGCGTGCACGACGGCGAGCGTCCAGAACGGGCGCGGTCGGGCGGTCAGCGTGGTCATCGGGCCACCTCCTCGGCGGGCCGGCCGGACTCGGGCTCGTCGGACGCGGGCCGGCCGGCCGCCGACCCGTCGGACGCAGGCCGGTCGGCCCCGGGCCGGTCGGGTGCGCCCTCTCGTGTCGTCAGGGTGAGGAACGCCTCCTCGAGCGACGCGCCGCGCATCTCGAGGTCCCGGAACGGCACGTCCTGCCGCACGAGGGCCCGCACGAACGCGTCGGCGTCGGACGCGAGCACGGTCCGCCGCACGTCCGCACCCGCCGCGCCGCCCGCCGGCACGCCGTCCTGCACGACGGCCGCACCGGGGAGCCCGTCGAGCACCACGGACGCGGGCACGGTGAGCACGACCCGACGCATCCCGACGAGCCCGAGCACCGCGGGCAGCGAGTCGTCGGCCAGCACGCGCCCGCCGCCGACCACGACGACGCGGTCCGCGAGCGCCTCGATCTCCTCGAGGTAGTGGCTCGTGAGCACGACGGTCGCGCCGTCGGCGTGGTACTCGCGCAGCGCCTGCCACAGCACGTGCCGCGCCTCGACGTCGAGCCCGGTGGTGGGTTCGTCGAGCAGCACGAGGCGTGGCCGGCCGACGAGCGCGAGCGCGACGGCGAGCCGTCGGCGCTGCCCGCCGGACAGTCCCCCGGTCTGGCGTCGGGCGAGGTCCTCGAGCCCGAACCGGGCGAGCACCTCGGACCGGGGCATGGGGGCCGGGTAGTGGCGGCCGACGAGGTCGACGACCTCGCCGACGGTGAGCGTGGGCGGCAGGCCGGTGTCCTGCGGGGTGGTGCCGAGCCCGATGCGGGACGCGGCCGAGCGGGGGTCGCCGCCGAACAGCCGGACCTCGCCGGAGTCGGGCCGGCGCAGCCCGCTGACGAGCGACAGCAGGGTCGTCTTGCCGGCGCCGTTGGGTCCGAGCAGCCCGACGAGCTCGCCCTGCTCGACGTCGAGGGACACGTCGTCGAGCGCGACGACGGGCCCGAACGTGCGCGTCACGTGCGTGAGCCGGACGACGCTCATGACGCACCTCCCAGCACGGCGCGCAGGGTCGTCGTGTACTGCTCGAACGCGACGCGGCCGGTGCTGGTGAGCTGCACGTACGTGGCCGGTGTGCGTCCTTCGTGGGTCTTGGTGATCGTCACGTACCCCGCCTCCTCGAGACGACGCAGATGGGTGGACAGGTTGCCCGCGGTCATGTCGAGCAGCTTCTGCAGCCGCGGGAAGGCGATGCGGTCGTCGCGCGCGAGGCTCGCGAGGGTCGCGACGACCCGGAGGCGGGCCTGCGCGTGGATCACGGGGTCGAGCTCGGTCATGGTCCGGCCCGACGGCGGGCGAGCTCGACGAGCCCCGCGGTGAGCATGCCGCCGCCGCCGGCGAGCGCGAGCCACAGGTAGGACGCGGGCAGCCCGGCGAACGCGCTGGCGGCGCCGACGAGGGCGATCCACGCGCCGAGCACGTACATGGCGGTGGCCCGCCACAGGATCCCGCCGGCGAGGTACAGCAGCCCGGCGACGAGTGCCGCGACGGAGTTGGCGGCGAGCCCGACGACCTCGTACGACGCGCCGGCGGCACCGAGCGCGGAGATGATCCAGCCCATCGCGAGGTACCCGACGAACCACGCCCAGCCGTAGAGGGCGCCCTGCCGGGCGGAGTCGCCCGCGATGCCGCGGGTGCGGCTCACGGAGTGCACGATCGTCGTGGCGACCGCCGCGACGGCGAGGACGACGGCGAGGACGGCGGCGGCGACGGAGGGGCGCCCCTGCTCGTCGGCCGACAGCCACAGTGCGCCGTACCCGACGAGCCACGCGGCGCCCCAGACGAGGAAGAGCAGCGCGCTCGACGGCACCGTCCGCCACGCGACCCGGCGCTGCGCGCTGATGATCGACAGGGCCTCGGCCGCGCTGGCCGGGGCCGGGTCGGTCTCGTCGTCCATCTCGTCGCCCCCATCTGGTTTGTCCGACAAAGTAGTTTGCGGCGACCACCGAGCGCAAGAGCCCAGCCGCCGTCCAGCGCGCGTCCAGGGACCGGTCCTAGGCTCGACGGCATGACGGCCACGGGCGCCCCGGACGAGCACGCGCTCACCGCGCCGGGACCGGCCGCAGGCGGCCGCACGACGAGCGACGTCGCCGACCCGGCAGCCACGCGCCCCAGCACGCCGCCTCCCCCGAGCGACCGGGCCGTCCGCCGCCGGCTCACCACCGAGATCTGGATCGTGCTCGGCCTGTCGCTGGGCCGCTCGGGCGTCTACGCGATGGTCGCGATCCTCGACCGCCTCACCGCGGGTCCGCCGCTCGGCGACCAGACCACGACGCTCAACCCGAGCCGCTCGGCCCGGCCCTGGCTCGACCTCATCTACCAGGTGCTGCAGATCGGCTTCGCGCTCATCCCGGTCGCGCTGGCCCTGTACCTGCTGTCCGCGAACGGCCGCTCAGCCGTCCGGCGCATCGGCCTCGACGTCACGCGACCGTGGCGGGACCTCGGCGTGGGCGCCGCCCTCGCCGCCGCGATCGGCATCCCCGGCCTCGGCCTCTACGCGCTCGGCCGCGCCCTCGGCATCACGGTCCAGGTGCAGGCGGAGGCGCTCAGCTCCGCGTGGTGGACGATCCCGGTCCTGCTGTTCGCGGCCATCCAGAACGCGCTGCTCGAGGAGGTCATCGCGGTCGGCTACCTCATGGAGCGGCTGCGCGACCTGCGCTGGCGGACCCCGCTCATCGTGGTCGCGTCGGCCCTGCTGCGCGGGTCGTACCACCTGTACCAGGGGTGGGGTCCGTTCTTCGGGAACGTCGTCATGGGTCTCGTGTTCGCCGAGTACTACCGCCGACGACGGCGCGTCATGCCGCTCGTCGTCGCCCACACGATCATGGACATGGTGGTGTTCGTCGGCTACGCGTCGATCCCCGACGAGTGGCGCGACGCCCTGCACCTGTCCTGAGCGGACGTCAGGCGGGCACGTCGGCACCCAGGGTCGCCGAGCGCGCGGCGGACACCAGCGCGCCGACCAGCACGTCGTCGCTGTCCTTCGACAGCCGCTCGCCCGACCACCGCTCCTTGATCGCGACCGTCGTCCCGTCGTGCAGGGTGACCGTCACCCTCACGGGTGTGGTCTTCTGCACGTCCACGGCCGCGACGTCCTCGAACGACACGAACCGGTGGTGCGCGGCGAGCTCGACGGCCGGCACCTGCGCGAGCGCCACGAGGCGCGCCTTGCCGCCGTCGGTGCTCTTGGTGCTCGGCACGACGACGAACCCGTTGTCCAGCACCAGCACCTCCGACGGCTTGCCGTCGACGTCGACCGTCGCGAGCCCGCCGACCACGTCCCCGCCGTGCGCGGACGCGACCTCGGAGACCTGCCCGGCGCGGTCGACGTCGATCCCGAGGTCGGCGAGCGCGGCCCGTGCGGCCGAGACCGACGCCGGGTCGACGGCGAGCGCGACGACACGGTCGAGAGCGAGCTCCTGCCCGGCCCGGTCGACGAGCACCACGGGTCCGCCCCACGAGTGCCGCCACGTGCCGACACCGGCCTGCACGGCCGCGGAGCGCAGCACGGCCGTGAGCGCGAGCCCCGCGGGTGTCTCGCCGTCCTCGTCGGGGCCTGCGGCCGGGTCGAACC
>JAEWCA010000451.1 GCA_023390875.1 Actinomycetes bacterium | reverse complement strand
GCCTGCACGGCGAGATCGGCCTGGTCCCTCCGACCGAGTTCGAGGAGAAGCACTACCGGCACAACCCCGCCCCGACTACCGTCGGCGCGTCAGTTCCGAGCCTCCACTGAACCCGTCACGAGACACCCCGACTCTGTTCCGATGACGTGCCACCGTGACGACCCGAGTACGGGCGCAGAGGTTCCGATGCGTGTCCGAGGTGGGCGCTACTGTCCGGGTCAATGCCCGAAGCTGGCGGGCGGTCGAACCGAGGGAAGGTGAGGTCAGGGTCATGCCGCGACGGTATTTCGAGATGGATGCCGACTCGCCAGCTGAGACCTGGTGGCGGATCCGGGCGCTACGCGCGGCACCGCCGACAGGGATGCCAGACAGCCGCCGGAAATTATTCGTCACGTCGCTCGAGCAAGCGGAGCAGCAGTTCGCGGCGGCAGCCAGCGTTGGATTCGAGTCTCGAGCGCTGAACCTCTACTACGGGCTCTCGCAGGCCGGTCGTGCGATCTCGGCGGCCCTCACTCCCGACGGTGCGGGTGTGTCACCTGAGGTCTCGGGTCACGGGCTGCACGTGGAGCTGTCGGGCGCCCGGTCCGATCGCATCCTCGACCTGAGCGTGAGGGCAGAGGGTGGGGAGAACACCTCGTTCGGTCGCCTCGCCTGGCTGTTGGGATCGGACTCTCTCGCCGGCGGGCTTCATCTCCGAGACGTGTGGAACATGATCCTCGAAGTTTCGCTGGACGCCCCGCAGGGCTCGAGTCCGTTGCCGATACTCGTAGAGAAGCCGAGCGGCGCTGGCGACACGTTCACGTTGGGGATGACCCTGGAGGAGGCCGCGGACGACGCTGCGGCGATGAAGGCTCGGTATCCGGACTTGAGTCCGGCTCATCTCGTCTCCCATGTGGGCAACGGCTACCACGTGGCGGACGACGGAACCCGAACTGAGCTGGCGCGGCTCCGCTATGCCGGGTTCGCTGATGCGCTGCCGAGCTACCGTGGCTCGCCTGTGTTGATGCCGGCCTGCGGTGACGGCCGGCAGCCGCTCGACCCCGTTCTGGCTTGGTGGGTGATGCTCTACGCGCTTTCCATGCTGACGCGCTACAAGCCCGCCGTGTGGACGGACGCCATGGACGTCAACCGTTCACCACTGGCTGTTCCGCTGGAGATCTTGCTCAGCAAGGCGCTTGAGGCTGTCCCTGCGCAGGTGTTGATCGCGCTGACGCTCGTGCCGCACCCCCGCGGAGGGCGTGCGCGGTCCGCCGAGGCCACCGAGGCCGACGAGAGCTGAGTCCAAGGACGTCGGCACGCGCTGGAGGCTCTGGACGAGCCTGAAGAGCCGCTTCGGTATCGCACGCCGATTGCACGGCCACTGAACGAGAAAGGCCCCCGACCGCGTTGGTGCTGGTCAGAGGCCTGTCTGCTGGCTCCCTCGACTGGACTCGAACCAGTAACCGTCCGATTAACAGTCGGATGCTCTGCCAATTGAGCTACGAGGGATCGTGCGGGAAGAAACTCTAGCAGCCGTTCAGGGATGCCCTTGACCATGGCCGGGACGTCCCGGAGGACCTCGAGACGGTCAGCGGGGGAGCCCGACGGCGTCCCGGATCTCGTCCTCAGCAGCGTCGACGGCGGCCGTGACGACCGGGTCGGCGAGGTCGACGGCCCCGTCCGGGATCACCTGGGTGAAGAGCTCGCCGTCCTCGTCCCGCCGCAGCGCGACCCGCACCCGGCGGCCGTCGGGCACCGCGGCCGTCACGACGTGCACGACGGACTGCTGCACCCGCTCCCGGAACGCCTGGCTGAACGCGCGCGCGCCGGGTTCCTCGGGGAACACGACCTGGCTGGTCGACCCCCAGACCCACCGGACGCTGAGGGTGCGCGTGGCGGGGTCGAGGGTGCCGCCGTCGACGTCGCACCACGGTGACCGGGCCACCTCGTCGCTGCCGAGGACGTGCAGGGCGCGACGCGTGGCGACGACCCACTGGCCGTCGGCGAGCTCGGTCGCGGCGAGGACGGCGTCGCCCGGCCGCAGGTCGAGCCGGGCGCGTTCGGCGGCGGGGAGGCGGCGCCGTCGGGAGAACAGTGGCACCGCATCACGGTACCGGCGCGCGAGCGCGGTCCGGTGCACGCGGCGGTGCGGGCGCGCGTCGGACCCGATGTCCGGGTACCACGACGCCGCACGTCGCGACGGGTGGGGCAGGTGGGGCTTGAACCCACGACCCACGGATTATGAGTCCGCTGCTCTGACCGGCTGAGCTACTGCCCCCGGAGGACGCCGCTCAGGTTACGGCACCCCCTGCGGGTGCTTCCGGTCGCCGACACGCCTCAGGGCTGCCACCATCGGCGCGTCCCTCGTGGACCCAGAGGACGGAGGCGGTCATGACGACGCAGGCGGCGACGACGCGCGCCGAGCGCGGGTGGGAGCTGGCGGCGCGCTGCGGTTACGTGGTGAGCGGTCTGCTGCACGGGCTCATCGGACTGCTCGCCCTGCGCCTCGCGCTCGGCGACGAGTCCAAGGAGGCCGACCAGTCGGGTGCGCTGCAGACCGTGGCGCAGACGCCGTTCGGTGCGGTGGTGCTGTGGTTCGCGGTCGTGGCGTTCGCCGCCCTGGGCGCCTGGCAGGCGGCGATCGCGCTGCGCGGGCGGGCGGGCGCGTCGTCGGGCCTGGCGGAGCGGTCCGCCGGCGACCGGGCGAAGGCCGCGGGCAAGGCGGTCGTGTACCTGGCGCTCGCCGTGACGTCGTACGCGTTCGCGACGGGCGGCGGGAAGTCCAGCGACCAGCAGACCACGGACACGACGACGAGGCTCATGCAGGCGCCGGGCGGGCGGCTGCTCGTCGGCGCGATCGGGGTGGCGGTCGTCGTCGTCGGCGTCTACCACGTGGTCAAGGGGCTCCGGCAGAGGTTCCTGCGGGACCTGCGGTCGTTGCCCGCCGGGCGCGTCGGGACGGCGGTGCGGTGGTCGGGGATGGTCGGGTACGTCTCCAAGGGGATCGCGCTGGGCATCGTCGGGGTGCTGTTCGTGCTCGCGGCGTGGCACGCCAACCCGCAGGAGGCGGGCGGGATCGACACCGCGCTGCGGACGCTCCAGCGACAGCCTGCGGGTGATCTCCTGCTGGCGCTCGTCGCGGTGGGACTCATCGCGTTCGGCGTCTACTCGTTCGTGCGCGCGCTTCGGGAAGGTGTGAGGGGCCGCTGACCTGCGAGGACACCTGGACGCATGTCCAACAGTCTTCGGTGGACCATCCGGACCGTCCTGAAGCGTCCGATCTGAAATCACCCGTTTGCCGACGAAACAGGTGCTGGACGTACTTGCACAAGTGTCCAGATTCGGTCATAGTTCCTTTGTCAGCGACAACGGCAAACCCGCTGCAAGGCGGGGACGCAAAGCCACGGGGCCCACGAGGCCAGCCGAGCTACCGAACGACAAGGAGAACGACATGGCTCTGTCCACCCCCACCACGGACGCCCCCCTCTCGCAGGGTGCCCTGCTCACGCCCGGTGAGGTGGCTGTGCTGTTCCGCGTGGACCCCAAGACGGTCACCCGCTGGGCCCAGGCCGGCAAGCTGTCCGCCGTCCGCACCCTCGGCGGCCACCGCCGGTTCCACGAGTCCGAGGTGCGTCAGCTCCTCACGGGCGTCCCGACGCAGCGTGCGGGCGAGTGACCTCTTCACAGCTCTGAGTCCCGGCCGGTCCGGGGCA
>JAEWCA010000429.1 GCA_023390875.1 Actinomycetes bacterium | reverse complement strand
GTACACGACGGCCCGGCTGCCGCGGACCACCCGGATCGCCCGGTTGTCGGCGCAGGTCGGTGCGCCGTCGGCGTGGACGTCGCCCGTCGCGGTGTCGCTGCGTGGCCTCGGGGTGCGGCTCGCCGGGCGGTTCGCGGGTCCGCTCATGGAGCGGCGGCTGCGGGACGTCGTCGGCTGGCAGCCGCCGGCCTGAGCCCGTCGCCCTGAGCCCGCCGCCCTGAGCCCGTCGCCCTGAGCCCGTCCGGCCTCAGCCCGCCCGGCCCTGTCCGGCCCTGTCCGGCCTGGTCGGCTCCGGATGCGGGTCGCGCGGACTGTGGAACGGTCGAACGATGACCAGGTTCGGATACACCCTCATGACCGAGCAGTCCGGCCCGCGCGAGCTCGTCCGCTACGCGGCCGCCGCGGAGGGCGTCGGCTTCGACTTCGAGGTGTCGAGCGACCACTACTTCCCCTGGCTCGACGCCCAGGGGCACGCGCCGCACGCGTGGACGCTGCTCGGCGCGGTCGCGCAGGCGACGTCCCGCGTCGAGCTCATGACGTACGTGACGTGCCCGATCCTGCGGTACCACCCGGCCGTCGTCGCGCAGCAGGCCGCGACGCTCGGGGTGCTGTCCGGCGGGCGGTTCCAGCTCAACGTCGGTGCGGGCGAGAACCTCAACGAGCACGTGGTCGGCGAGCGCTGGCCCGCAGTCGGCGAGCGGCACGACATGCTCGAGGAGGCGATCGAGGTCGTCCGCGGCCTGCTCACGGGCGAGCGGTACTCGTTCGACGGCGTGTACTTCCGCGTCGACTCGGCGCGCGTATGGGACGTGCCGTCCGAGCCGGTCGAGATCGGGGTCGCCGTCTCGGGCGACCAGTCCGTCGACCGCTTCGCGCCGCTGGCCGACCACCTGGTCGCGGTCGAGCCCGACGCCGACCTCGTCCGGTCCTGGGACGCCGCGCACGACGGCTCGTCGCGCAAGATCGGGCAGATCCCGATCAGCTGGGACCGCGACCGGGACGCCGCCGTGGCGCGCGCGCACGAGCAGTTCCGCTGGTTCGCGGGCGGGTGGAAGGTCAACGCCGACCTGCCGACCACCGAGGCGTTCGACGCGGCGAGCCAGTTCGTGCGGCCCGACGACGTCGCCGAGCAGATCCCGTGCGGCCCCGACCTCGACGCGATCGTCGAGGCGGCCTCCGCCTACTGGGAGGCCGGGTTCACCGACCTCGCGATCGTGCAGGTCGGTGACGAGGGGCAGGACGAGTTCCTCGCCGAGGCCGCCGGACCCCTGCTCGACAAGCTCCGCGCGGCATCCCCGTCCTGACCCCCGGAAGGAGCGACACCATGGCAGTGACCGCGTTCCAGGACCTCCCCCTGGCCGACCGCGACCGCGAGTGGGACGGCGACGCCGCCGAGAAGCGCGTGCGCGCGTGGGCCGACGCGCAGGACGAGCCCAACGCGAAGTACCGCGACGCGCACGTCTGGTACGACGCCGACGCGAAGGAGAACTTCACGGCGTACAAGCTGCTCATCGCGGACGTCGTCGACGGTCGTCTGAAGGCCGTCCCGCGCGGCGTGTTCGCCGCCGCGGCGGTGATGCAGGGCTCCCGGGGCGGCGTCGACCTGCCCGACAAGGACCGCGACCGCGTGAAGAGCCACCTGGCGAAGTACTACAAGAAGCTCGACGACACCCCACCCTGGGAGGACTGACCCGGCCCGCGGCTTCCCGGCGAGTTCGTGGCTTCCCGTCGAGTTCGTGCCCTGCAACCCACGAACTCGCCCACAACCCACGAACTCGCCGGTGTGAGCCGGCGTACGGGTGTGGGGTGGGCGGAGCGACGGCGGCGCGAGCGGGTGCCGCGGCGGTCAGCGGGCGAAGCGGGCCATGTCGGCGGGGATGTCGTCGTGGCGCAGCTCGAACCACACCGCCTTGACCGCGGCACCGGACTCGGGGGCCGTGCCCCACGCGCTCGCGAGCCGGTCGACGAACATCACGCCGCGCCCGCCGAGGGCCGTGGGCGGCGGGTCCTTGAGCACGGGCACCTCGCGTGCGCCGTCCGTGACCTCGACGCGCGTGCGCTCCTGGTCGACGTCGACGCGCAGCAGCACCGGCGGGTCGGCGTGCGCGACGGCGTTCGTGACGAGCTCGCTGACCAGCAGGACCAGCAGGTCGAGGCGGTCCGGCTCGACGCCGGCCTCGCTGAGCCGCTCGCGCGCCCACCGTCGTGCCGGCGCGATGGCCGACAGGTCAGCGGCGACGGGCGTCTCGGCTCGCATGGGGACCCTCCCGAGGTGGTGCGGGTGGTGGCTGCCCCGCCGACGGCTGCCCGGCGGTCGTCGCCACGGTTGTTCACATCCGATGATTCGGCAAGTCGAACACCTGGCTCTGGGCGGATTCCGCCCGGATCGGCTGCGACCATGGACGGGTGCAGTCCTCGAACACCGCCGCCTCCGGCGGCATCTCCGCAGGTCAGACGCCCTCCCCGAGCCAGATCCGCCGTTGGCGGCAGTACCTGGCCGACGAGCGGGCCGAGGCCGCCGTCTACCGGGACCTCGCGTCGCGCCGGACGGGCGAGGAGCGCGCGATCCTGCTCGCGCTCGCGGACGCGGAGGGCCGGCACGAGCAGCACTGGCTGGACCTGCTGGGCGACGACGTGGGCAGGCCGCTGCGCGGCGACCTGCGGACCCGGGTGCTCGGGTTCCTGGCCCGCCGGTTCGGGTCGGTGTTCGTGCTCGCGCTCGCGCAGCGGGCCGAGGCCCGGTCGACGTACGGCGAGGACGTCGACGCGACGCCCACGATGGCGGCGGACGAGCGGATCCACGAGGAGGTCGTCCGGGGCCTGGCGCTGCGCGGCCGCAACCGGATCTCGGGCACGTTCCGGGCGGCGGTGTTCGGGGCGAACGACGGCCTGGTGAGCAACCTCGCGCTGGTGCTCGGCATCGGCGCGAGCGGCGCGTCGAACCAGGCGGTGCTGCTCACCGGCCTGGCGGGTCTGCTCGCGGGCGCGCTGTCGATGGGGGCCGGCGAGTACGTGTCCGTGCGGTCGCAGCGTGAGCTGCTGGAGGCGTCGCGCCCCAGCGAGCACGCCCGGGCGGCGCTGCCGCACCTGGACGTGGACGCGAACGAGCTCGCGCTCGTCTACCGGGCGCGGGGCATGACGCCCGAGGAGGCGCAGGTGCGCGCGGACGCGGTGCTGGGTGCGCCGGGCACGTCGTCGCTCACGCTGCCCCCGCCCGAGGGGGTCGAGGAGGTCGACGAGCACGAGGCGATCGGCACCGCGTGGGGCGCCGCGGGGGCAAGCTTCTGCTTCTTCGCGTCGGGCGCGCTCATCCCGGTGGTGCCGTACCTGCTGGGCGCCGAGGGTCTGACGGCGGTGCTGTGGGCGGCCGTGCTGGTCGGGATCGCGCTGCTCGGCACGGGCGCGACGGTCGGGGTGCTGTCGGGGGCGTCACCGGCGAAGCGGGCGCTGCGGCAGCTGGCCATCGGGTACGGGGCGGCGGGGGCGACGTACCTGCTCGGGCTGGCGTTCGGGTCGACGGTCTGACGCGTCCCCGCGCCCGCGTCGTCCGCAGGACGGACGTAGGTTTGGCAAACCTTACTTAGGTGGGGCTAAGGTCGGCGTCGTGCCCACGACACCGACCTCCGCACCAGCACTCCGCGGTGAGGACCTGCGCCTCGCGTACCACGGCAAGGTCGTCGTGCAGCGCGCCGGCCTGCGGCTGCTGCCCGGGCAGGTGACCGCGCTCGTCGGCCCCAACGGCTCCGGCAAGTCCACGCTGCTGCGTGCGCTGGCCCGGCTGCACACGCCCGACGACGGCGCGGTGAGCCTGGTCGACGTGCCCGACGCGCTCGCGCTGTCCGCCAAGGACTTCGCCCGACGGGTCACGCTCCTCTCGCAGTCGCGGCCCACACCGTCGGGCATGAGCGTGCGCGACGTCGTCGGCTACGGCCGGCACCCGCACCGCGGCCGATGGCGCCAGTCCGACCCGGACGGCCCGCGCGCGATCCAGTGGGCGATGACGGTCACCGGCGTCGAGCTGATGGCCGAGCGCGGGGTCGACGAGCTGTCCGGCGGCGAGCTGCAGCGCGTGTGGCTCGCGACCTGCCTGGCGCAGGACACGGGCGTGCTGCTGCTCGACGAGCCGACCAACCACCTCGACCTGCGCTACCAGGTGGAGATCCTCGACCTGGTGCGCGACCTCGCCGACGAGCACGGCGTCGCCGTCGGCGTGGTGCTGCACGACCTCGACCAGGCCGCCGCCGTCGCCGACCACGTGGTGCTGCTGCGCCGCGGCGAGGTCGTCGGCGCGGGCCTGCCGCACGAGGTGCTCACCGCCGACGCGCTCACCGACACGTACGGCATCCGGATCGACGTGACCGTCGACGAGCGAACGGGCCGCGTGCACACCCGGCCCGTCGGCCGGCACACGCACCGGAGCGCCCCAGACCGCGACCTCGCCGTCGTCTGACCTCCCCCGCAGGACCCGACCCGGCGAGCGGTTCGCCGGGCCGGTCCGGGCCGCCCCCGCCCGGGAACGACCGCCCCGACCCCGAGGAACCCTGATGCGCTCCCTGCCCGTCGCCGCCGTCACCGGCGCGCTCGCGACCGCCCTGCTGCTCTCCGCGTGCGGCACCACCGAGGACGCCGCCGCGTCCGACCCGACGACGTCGTCGACGGCCGCCGGTGGCCCGGTCACCGTGACCGACGAGCGCGGCGAGGTCACGCTCGACCATCCCGCGACGAAGGTCGTCTCGCTCGAGTGGGGCCTGACCGAGAACCTGCTGACGCTCGGCGTGACCCCGGTCGGCGAGGCCGACGTCAAGGGCTACAACGTGTGGGACACCGTGGTGCCGCTCGACCCGTCGACGCCCGACGTCGGCATGCGCGGCGAGCCGAGCCTCGACGCGATCGCGGCCCTCGACCCCGACCTGGTCGTCACCACGACGGACCTCCCGGAGGAGGTCATCGCGCAGATCGAGGCGCAGGTGCCGGTCATCGCGCTGCGCGGTTCCGACGGCGAGGACCCGATCGGCTACATGAAGCACACGCTCGAGGTGCTCGGTGACGCGACGGGCACGGCCGACGAGGCCGACGCCGCGATCGAGGCGTTCGACCAGGCCGTCGCCGACGGCAAGGCGAAGCTCGAGGCCGCCGGCAAGGCGGGTGCGCTCTACACGATGGCGGACGGCTGGGAGTCGGACGGCGCGGTGTCGATCCGCATGTACACCGAGGGCTCGTTCCTGGGCGGCGTCGCGTCGCTGCTCGGCCTGAAGAACGCGTGGACCGGCGAGGGCGACCCCGACTACGGCCTCGCGTCGACCGACGTCGAGGGCCTGACCGGCCTCGGCGAGGGCGTCACGTTCCTCTACGGCGCGAGCGACACCGACGGCGGCGACGCGTTCCGCGACGTGCTCAAGGACAACGCGATCTGGCAGCAGCTGCCGTTCGTCGTGAGCGGCGACGTGGTGCGTCAGCCCGACGGGATCTGGCCGTTCGGCGGCCCGCAGTCGGCCGCCGCGTGGATCGACTCCACGGTCGACGCCGTCACGAAGTGACGCTCCAGCTCGAACCCGCCGAGGGGTCCGTCGCCGCACCGGTGACGGGCCCCTCGCAGGGGCGCCCGCGCGTCGCGGCGGTCACGTCCGTGTTCGTCGTCGGCGTCGCCCTCGTCGTCCTGCTCGGCGCGTGGGACCTGACGCTCGGCACCTCGCACGTCGGCCTGGGCGACCTGCTCGGCCTGCTCACCGGGTCCGGGGACGACGAGACCCTCGCGGTGCTCGTCGCGTCCCGCGCGCCGCGGGTGCTTGCCGGGCTGCTGGTCGGCACCGCGCTCGGCGTCTCCGGGGCGGTGCTGCAGTCGGTGGCCCGCAACCCGCTCGCGTCGCCCGACACGCTGGCCGTCAACGCCGGGGCGTACCTCGCCGTGGTGCTCGCGGCCGTCGTCGGGTTCACGCTGCCGTTCGCGGCGTCCGGGGCGCTCGCGTTCACGGGCGGGCTGCTCGCCGCCGGGCTCGTGCTGCTCATCGCCCGCGCGGGCGCCGCCGGTCCGACGCGGCTGGTGCTCGCGGGGTCGGCGACGATGCTCGCGCTGTCGTCCGTGACGATGCTGCTGATGATCCTGTTCGCGCAGGAGACCCAGGGGATGTTCGCGTGGGGTGAGGGGTCGATCGTGCAGTCCGGCACGGCCAAGGTCACGCAGGCCGCGCCCGTCGTCGTGGTCGCCGCCGTCGTCTGCGTGCTGTGGGCGCGCAGGCTCGACGTGCTCGCGCTCGGCGACGACACCGCGTCCGTGCTCGGCCTCGACGTGCGGCGGACGCGCGTGGTCGGCGTGCTGCTCGCGGTGCTGCTGGCCGCGGTCGCGGTGACCGTCGCCGGGCCGGTCGGGTTCGTCGG
>JAEWCA010000364.1 GCA_023390875.1 Actinomycetes bacterium | reverse complement strand
CGGGTCCCGGGCGAGCGCCCGGGACCGGTGGCGTCATGCCGCGACGACCGGGTTCTTCCGCGGCCGGCCCCGGCCACGCTTGGTCGGGACGACCACACCGCCGATGAACACCTGACCTCCCCACACGCCCCACGGCTCGGCACGCTCGATGGCGCCGGCGAGGCAGCCGTCGATGAGCGGGCACTCCCGGCACAGGGCCTTCGCCGCCTCGACCTGGGCGGTCTGCTCGGCGAACCAGAGCTCGGGGTCGTTCGAGCGGCACGGGATGAGGTCGGCGAGCAGCTGGTCGAACTGCTGGCGGTCGTCGGTGGTCGCGGTGCTGCCCGTGGGCCACGGGCCGGATCCGCCCTGGTTCACGGTGTCGAGCAGCGTCGTGAGCCGCACGATGTCCTCCTGATGTCCTTGCGGGGTGAGCGATGGCGGTTCCGGATCGGGACCGACTCGCTCCCCCGTCATCGGGAGGAAGGAGAAAGGCCGCGGATCCGGGTGTCGGACTCCGCGGCCTGTGACCGTCGTGCGGTCAGACCATGGAAGTCCGTGGGCGGAGTCGCAGATCGGCGCCACGCTTGCGCCATGCGACAGCTCCGCCGAGCGTCGTGTTCCCGGGGGCAAAGACCGGCTGCTTCGCCGTGATCTGCTTCGTCTCGGAGGTCACACCATGAGTGGCGCACGACCCCGGGATGGGCAGAGCTCGCCCCTGGGACACGGTGGAGGTGGGCACGAGGTTCCGGAGGGACACCGCGCGCTCGACGCTCGACGTGTACGTCGTGGTCATGTCCATCAGCTCGCCACCTCCTTCCGGTCCGGGCCTCCGCCTCCACGGCGCAGCCCACGTTTCAAGGACGGGTCTCACCCTAGGGCGACGCCGGAAGGCCGGACAACCGAATTAACCGAAGAACTTCCACAACTTCTTCAGAGGGTCCGGTTCCTCCCGAGATACGCGCGACGAGCGCGTCCCGGGACCCGTGTCAGGCGCGGGCCGAGCCCCGGACGACGACGTCGAGGATCTCGTCGCCGATGGTCGCGAGCGTCACCGCCCCGATCCCCCGCACCTGCCCGAGCTCCTCGCGGCTCGACGGCCGCCGGCGGGCGACCTCGGCGATGGTCGCGGCGGTGAGCACCCGCACGGCCGGCACCCCGGTGGCGTGCGCGTAGTCGTCGCGCCAGCGGGTCAGCCGGGCGGCGGTCTCGCGGGTGACCGGGTCGGTGTCGTCGGTCGCGTCGCGACGGCCCCGACCCGCGCCGGTCCGGGCACGGCCGTCGGGCCACAGGTCGACGAGGAAGCGGGACATCGACCGGGTCGGCCGGCTGCCGGGCATGCGCGCGCGGGCGTACGAGAGCTGCAGGTGCTCGCGGGCGCGCGTGATGCCGACGTAGAGCAGCCGCCGCTCCTCGGCCACCATCGCGTCCGTGTCCGCGAGCGCCGTCGGCAGGAGGCCGTCGCTCAGGCCGGCCAGGAACACCGCGTCCCACTCGAGGCCCTTCGCGGCGTGCAGGGACGCGAGCGTGACGCCCTCGACGGTCGGGGCGTGCTGCGCGGCGGCGCGCTCGTCGAGCTCCGCGACCAGGTCCGCGACCGATGCCGTGCGGCCGCCCGCCACCGGGGCCGCGGCGAGCTCGTCGGCCAGCGTCACGAGCGCCTGCATCGCGTCCCACCGCTCGCGAGCCGCACCACGGGCCGCCGGCGGCTGCTCCGCCCAGCCCACGTTGCGCAGGATGTCGCGCACCGAGTCCGGCATGGGCGCCTGCGGGTCGGCGGCGCGCGCCCCGCCGCGCAGCAGCACGAGCGCGTCGCGCACGTCCCGTCGGGCGAAGAACCGCTCGCCGCCGCGGACCTGGTAGGCGATGCCGGCCGTCGCGAGGGCCTCCTCGAACGCCTCCGACTGCGCGTTCGTGCGATAGAGGATCGCGATCTCGCTGGGCCGGACGCCCGAGCGGACCAGCCGGGCGACCGCCTGCGCGATGCCGAGCGCCTCGGCGTCGTCGTCGTCGAACGCCGCGTACCTCACGTCCGGGCCGTCCGGCCGCTGCGCGCGCAGCTCGAGCGGTGCCGGCCCGCCGACCCGGCGGCTCGCGTCGATCACGTGGTTCGCGAGGTTGACCACCTGCGGCGTCGAGCGGTAGTCGCGGACCAGGCGGACGAGCGTGGTGCCCGGATGGGTCTGCGGGAACGTCGTCAGGTGGTACGGGGTCGCGCCCGCGAACGAGTAGATGGTCTGCGACGGGTCGCCGACGACGCACAGCTCGTGCCGGCCGCCGAGCCACTGGTCGAGCAGGTACTGCTGCAGCGGGCTGACGTCCTGGTACTCGTCGACCACGAAGTAGCGGTACTGGTCGCGGACCTCGTCGGCGATGTCCCGACGCTCCACGAGCATCGCCGCGAGCAGCAGCAGCACGTCCTCGAAGTCGATGACGCCGCGCTCGAGCTTGACCTGCTCGTACGCCGTCATGAGCCGCGCGACCGCCTGCGGGTCCTCGCCGCTCGGCACCGACCGCTCGATCGCCGTGACCGCCCGCACGTAGTCGTCGGCCGTGACGAGCGAGACCTTGGCCCACTCGATCTCGGACGCGAGGTCGCGCACGCTCACCCGGTCGACCGACAGCCCCACGCGCCGGGCCGCCTCCGCGACGACCTGCGCCTTCTGCTCGACGATGCGCGGCGCCGCCCCGCCCACGACCTTCGGCCAGAAGAACCCGAGCTGCCGCAGGGCCGCGGCGTGGAACGTGCGGGCCTGCACACCGGTGGCGCCGAGCCCGCGCAGCCGGGTGCGCATCTCGCCCGCCGCCCGCGCCGTGAACGTCACGGCCAGCACGCTGCCCGGCCGGTACACGCCCGTGCGGATGCCGTACGCGATGCGGTGGGTGATCGCCCTCGTCTTGCCCGTGCCCGCGCCCGCGAGCACGCAGACGGGTCCGCGCAGGGCGGTGGCGACAGCGCGCTGCTCGGGGTCGAGCGCGTCGAGGAGGGCGTCGGCGGACATCGCGCACAGTCTCGCAGCCCGCGCCGACACGGGACGCCGGGCCGGTGGACCGTCGACGCGCTCGCGCGCACCACGGGCCGGGACGTGCGTCCGCCGTCGGGAACAGGCACGCGTGCGACCCTGTTGCAGCGGACGAGCGGGGCGTGCGAGCGCCCCGGTGCCATGACCGCGACCGGCGCCGCCGGTCGTCACGCCGAACGACGAGGACCGATGACCACGCAGACCCTGCCCCAGGCCGGCACCGTGACGATGTACTCCACCACCTGGTGCGGGTACTGCCACCGCCTCAAGACCCAGCTGGACTCCGCGGGCATCGGCTACACCGAGGTCGACATCGAGGACCACCCGGACGCGGCAGGCCTGGTCGAGCAGCTCAACGGCGGCAACCGGACCGTCCCGACCGTCGTGTTCCCCGACGGGTCCGCGCTCACGAACCCGTCGCTCGTGCAGGTCCGCGAGCGCCTGAGCTGACGCTCAGCGGCCGAGCGGGCCGCCGAACCAGTCCTCCACGAGGGCGCGCGCGATCGACGACGGCCCCGGCGGCACGACCTCGCCGCGCTCGACGGCGTCGCGCAGCTCGTCCCGCGTGAACCACCGCGCCCGGGCGAGCTCGACGCCGTCGACCCGGACGTCGGTGCTGGTGGCGCGCGCGTGGAAGCCCAGCATGAGCGACGCCGGGAACGGCCACGGCTGGCTGCCGCGGTACTCGACGTCGCCCACGACGACGCCCGTCTCCTCGAGGACCTCGCGGCGCACCGCGTGCTCGAGCGACTCCCCGGGCTCGACGAACCCCGCGAGCGTCGACCACCGGTCCGCCGCCCACGCCGTCGACTGCCCGAGGAGCACCCGGTCGGCGTCGTCGACCACGGCCATGATCACCGCCGGGTCGGTGCGCGGGTAGTGCTCGGACGCGTCGACCGTGCACGTCCGGACCCAGCCGGCCTGCGTGACCCGGGTCGCGGCGCCGCAGCGGGGGCAGCGCGGGTGCCGGGCGTGCCAGGAGTCGAGCGCGACGG
>JAEWCA010000333.1 GCA_023390875.1 Actinomycetes bacterium | reverse complement strand
CATGACGAGAGCCCAGCACCCTGACCGTTCCAGGGTGCCGGGCTCTCGTGCGTCAGCCGGCGGTCCGGGCGGGGGGACCCGGGCGGCCGTCGTGCTCAGTGCGCTGCGTCGTACGCGGCCTTGACCTCGGCCGAGATGCGGCCGCGCTCCGAGACGTGGTGACCGTTGGCCTTGGCCCACTCACGGACGGCCTGCGCGTCGCCGCTCGCGGCACGGCGGTTGCGGGTGGCACCACCCGACCGTGCGGACGACGAGCGGCCCCCGACCTTGCGCGCGTGACCGACCCACGACGCGAGCGCGTCACGCAGCTCGGCGGCGTGCGCCGTCGTCAGGTCGATCTCGTAGGTGACGCCGTCGATCCCGAACGTGACGGTCTCGTCGGCAGTTCCGCCGTCGATGTCGTCGACCAGGGTCACGACAGTCTTCTGCGCCATTGTTCGCTCCGGGGTATGCGATGTGCGAAATGCGGGACTCGTGCAGCATCGCATCCGGACTAATGCACCGTCAAACGCTCGGCGGGGATTCGCCATTCTTCACGGCGGCTTCTGCGGCGCGTTCCGCGGCATCCATTCTGGCCAAAGCCTGACGCTCGGTGCGGTCCGCATTCACGAGTGCGCGGATCGCGAGCCAGAACAAGATGCCGACACCGACCGACGGGATGATCGCGGCCAGCGCCGTGAGCAGGGTGTCCATGCCGTTCCCCTCAGGCCTGCGGCTTGACGAGCGGGAAAAGGATCGTCTCGCGGATGCCGTAGCCCGTGAGCGCCATGAGCAGGCGGTCGATCCCCATACCCATGCCACCGGCCGGCGGCATGGCGTACTCGACGGCGGTGAGAAAATCCTCATCGACGCGCATCGCCTCGTCGTCGCCGGCCGCAGCGAGTCGTGCCTGCGCCTCGAAGCGCTCGCGCTGGATCACCGGGTCGACGAGCTCGGAATAGGCCGTGGCGAGCTCGAAGCCGCGCACGTACAGGTCCCACTTCTCGACGAGTCCGGGCTTGCTGCGGTGGCCGCGCGTCAACGGGCTCGTCTCGACCGGGAAATCACGCACGAATGTCGGTGCGGACAACGCGTCGCCGACGCGGTGCTCCCACAGCTGCTCGACGAGCTTGCCGTGGCTCGCCTTCCTCGGGTCGACCTCGACCTCGAGCTTCGCCGCGATCGCGCTCAGCTCGGCCAGGCTCGTCTCCGCGGTGATCTGCGTGCCGAGCGACTCCGACAGCGAGTCGTACATGTTGAGCTGCGCCCAGTCGCCGCCCAGGTCGTACTCGGTGCCGTCCGGCAGCGTGACGAGCGTGCCGCCGAGCACCTCCTTGGCGGCCGTCTGCACGAGGTCCTTGGTGAGCTCCGCCATGGTGTCGTAGTCGCCGTAGGCCTCGTACGCCTCGAGCATCGCGAACTCGGGTGAGTGCGTGCTGTCGGCGCCCTCGTTGCGGAAGTTCCGGTTGATCTCGAAGACCCGCTCGATGCCGCCGACCACGGCCCGCTTGAGGAACAGCTCGGGCGCGATCCGCATGTACAGCTCGATGTCGAACGCGTTCATGTGCGTGGTGAACGGCCGGGCCGCCGCACCGCCGGGCTGCGTCTGCAGCATCGGCGTCTCGACCTCGAGGTACCCGCGGCGGTGGAAGTTGTCGCGCAGCGACCGGACGACGCCCGCGCGCTGGCGGACCATGTCGCGCGCCGCGGGCCGCATGATGAGGTCGACGTAGCGCTGACGGACGCGCGCCTCCTCGGACAGCACCGTTCCCTCGTACAGGTTCGGCAGCGGGCGGATCGCCTTGGCGGCCAGCTGCCAGGCGTCCGCGAACACCGACAGCTCGCCGCGCCGCGACGAGATGACGCGGCCGTGCACGAACAGGTGGTCGCCCAGGTCGATGTCCGCCTTGAACGCGGCGAGCCGCTCCTCGCCGACTTCCGCGAGGCTGAGCATCGCCTGCAGCCGGTTGCCCTCGCCGTCCTGCAGCGTCGCGAAGCAGAGCTTGCCGGTGTTGCGCAGGAAGACGACGCGACCGGCGACGCCGACCTCGTCGTCCGTCTCGGTGCCGGGCTCGAGGTCCGGGTGCGCCGCGCGGACCTCGGCGATGGTGTGCGTGCGCGGCACGCCGACCGGGTACGCCTCGACGCCCTCGGCGAGCATGCGGGTCCGCTTCTCCTGCCGGACCCGGATCTGCTCGGGGGTCTCGTCGTCGACCGTGCCGTCGACGAGGTCCGGGGCTGTCACGGGGGCGTCAGGCGTCTCGCTCACCGGGCGATTCTACCGGGGCGACCGGGCGCTCCCGCCCGGCGCGGGGCGTGCGGGACGGTCAGGAGGGCCGCAGGTCGAGGGCCAGGTCGAGGATCGGCGACGAGTGCGTGAGGCCGCCGACCGAGAGGTAGTCGACGCCCGTCGACGCGACCTCCCGGGCCCGGTCGAGCGTGAGGTTGCCCGTCGCCTCGAGCTCGACGCGACCGGTGGTCGGCTCGCCCGCACGGACCGCCGCGACGACGTCCGCGAGCAGCGGGGTCGGCATGTTGTCGAGCAGCAGGAAGCGCGCACCCGCCGCGACCGCCTCCAGGGCCTGGTCGAGCGTGTCCGCCTCGACCTGGATCGCGACGTCCGGGAACCGGGTCTGCACGGCCCGCACCGCGGCGGCGACCGAGCCGGCGGCGACCACGTGGTTGTCCTTGACCATCGCGACGTCGTACAGGCCCATGCGCTTGTTGGTGCCGCCCCCGCACCGGACCGCGTACTTCTCCAGGGCGCGCAGCCCGGGCGTCGTCTTGCGGGTGTCGAGCACGAGCGCGCCCGTGCCGGCGAGCGCGTCGGCCCAGCGGCGGGTGTGGGTCGCGACGCCCGACGCGCGCGACACCAGGTTGAGCAGCGTGCGCTCCGCGACGAGCAGCACCTGGACCGGGCCGGTGAGCTCGGCGAGGACGTCGCCCGCCGTCACGGCCGTGCCGTCCTCGACGAGCGCGCGGTACGTCACGGCCGGCAGCCCGAGACGGTCGGCGACCTGGCGGAGCACCTCGGGGACGACGACGAGCCCCGCGACGACGCCCGGCGCCCGCGCGACGAGCGCGGCGGTGCCCTGGGCGTCCGCCGGGATCGTCGCCTGCGTGGTGACGTCCCGCCCGGGCGCGACCCAGAGGTCCTCGTCGAGCGCGGTCGCGACGACGCCGGCGACCCACCGCGGGTCGAGCCCACCGGCCGTCGCCGCCGAGACCGTGGCTTCCAGGCGAGTCCGGGGGTTCGAACCCACGGAC
>JAEWCA010000329.1 GCA_023390875.1 Actinomycetes bacterium | reverse complement strand
CCGCCCGACCTCACAGGCGAGGTACAGCGCGCGCCAAGAGCGCGGCGAGCCGGGCCGCCCAGGGTCGAGTCATGGACACCACGACCCGCGACCCGCAGCCCGGGGGGACGGCCCACCCGCAGCCGTCGACCTCCCGCACCGGTGACCCGACCCCCGAGACCGGGGTGCCGGGCGAGACGCCCCGCATCGCCCCCGTGCTCGACCTCGTCCTCCCCGTGTACGACGAGGAGGCCGGCCTCGAGCGTGCCGTCCGCGCCGCGCGCCACTTCCTCGACACCGCGTTCCCCTACCCCGCCCGCCTGACGATCGCCGACAACGCGTCGACCGACGGCACGCTCGCGATCGCCCGACGCCTGGCCGGCGAGCTCGACGGCGTCGCCGTCGTCCACCTCGACGCGAAGGGGCGCGGTCGCGCGCTGCACACCGCGTGGCTCGGGTCGGACGCGCAGGTGCTCGCGTACATGGACGTCGACCTGTCGACGGACCTGTCCGCGCTGCTGCCGCTCGTCGCGCCGCTCGTGTCCGGGCACTCGCACCTCGCGATCGGCACCCGGCTGAGCCGCACGTCCCGCGTGGTGCGCGGCCCGCGCCGCGAGGTCATCTCGCGCTGCTACAACCTGCTGCTCCGCGGCACGCTGGCCGCCCGGTTCTCCGACGCCCAGTGCGGCTTCAAGGCGATCCGCGCGGACGCCGCCCAGTGGCTGCTCCCGCTGGTCGCGGACAACGGCTGGTTCTTCGACACCGAGCTGCTGGTGCTCGCCGAACGGGCGGGGCTGCGGATCCACGAGGTGCCCGTCGACTGGGTCGACGACCCCGACTCGCGCGTCGACATCCTCGCGACGGCGAAGGCCGACCTCCGCGGGATCGTGCGCGTCGGACGTGACCTCGCCGCCGGTCGGCTCCCGCTCGCGTCGGTCCGCGAGCACCTGCCGCTCGTCGGCGACGCCCGGCCTTCCACCCCGACCGCGGGCGGGAACGTGCTGCTGCGCCAGCTCGTGCGGTTCGCGGTGGTCGGCGCGCTCTCGACCGTCGCGTACGCCGTGCTGTACCTGCTGCTCGCCGGTCCCGTCGGACCGCAGACCGCCAACGTCGCGGCACTGCTGCTCACGGCCGTGGCGAACACCGCCGCGAACCGGCGGCTCACGTTCGGCGTCCGCGGCCGCTCCCGCGCCGTCCGGCACCAGGGCCAGGGGCTCGCCGTCTTCGGCCTCGCCTGGGTGCTCACCGCCGGCTCGCTCGCCCTGCTGCACGCGCTCGCACCCGGCGCACCCCGGGCCGCGGAGCTCGCCGTCCTCGTCGTCGCGAACCTCGCTGCGACCGTCCTGCGGTTCGTGCTCCTGCGCAGCTGGGTGTTCCGCCAGCACGACACCCCACCCACCGACGCCCTGACCGTCCCCGCGCTCACGACCGGGACGACCGCTCCGTCCGAAGGGACCCTCTGATGACCACCACGACCACACCTCCGACCGACCCGGGGCTCCCGTCCGACGCCGCTCCCTCGAGCGCACCTCACCCCGCACCCGCCCTCTCCGCGCCCCTGCCGGACGTTCCCGCTGCCTCGTCACCTGCACTCACCTCCCCCTCGGCGCCGAGGGTCGACAGCGATGCCACACCGACGGGCGTCGGCACCGACCCCACCCCGACGGGCGGCGGCACCGACCCGCGGGCGCGTACCCGCTGGGAACGCCCCGTACTCGTCGCGCTGCTGCTCGGCACGGCGCTGCTGTACCTGTGGGACCTGTCGTCCTCCGGGTACGCGAACTCGTTCTACTCGGCGGCGGCCCAGGCCGGCTCCCAGTCGTGGAGGGCGTTCCTGTACGGGGCGTCCGACGCCGCCGGCTCGATCACCGTCGACAAGCCGCCCGCCTCCCTGTGGGTCATGGCCCTGTCGATCCGGGCGTTCGGCCTCTCGTCGTGGTCGATCCTTGTGCCGCAGGCGCTCATGGGCGTCGCGACCGTGGGCCTGCTGTGGTCGAGCGTCCGGCGACGGTTCTCCGCCCCGGCGGCCCTGCTCACCGGGCTCACGTTCGCGTTGACGCCGGTGGCCGCGCTGATGTTCCGGTTCAACAACCCGGACGCCCTGCTCGTGCTGCTGCTGGTCGGTGCCGTGTGGGCGACGATGCGGGCGGTCGACGGCCCGCGGACCACGCGTTGGATGCTGCTCGCCGGCGCGCTCGTCGGGCTCGCGTTCCTCACGAAGCAGCTCCAGGCGTTCCTCGTGCTGCCGGGGCTCGCGCTCGCGTTCCTCTGGGCCGCACCGGTGTCGCTCGGGCGCCGGGTCCGCGACGGCCTCCTGGCGGTCGCGGCGATGGTGGTCGCGGGGGGCTGGTGGGTCGCGCTCGTCGAGCTCGTGCCCGCGTCGGCCCGCCCGTACGTCGGCGGCTCGCAGGACGACTCCTTCCTCGAGCTGACGTTCGGGTACAACGGCCTGGGCCGGCTCACGGGCGACGAGACCGGCTCCGTCGGCGGAGGCGGCGGCCCGGGCGGCGGGGCGCAGTGGGGCGTGACGGGCCTCGGGCGTCTGTTCGGGTCCGAGGTCGGCGGCCAGATCGCGTGGCTCGTGCCCGCCGCGCTCGTGCTCGGCGCCGTCGCGTTCTGGATGCGCCGCCGCCTGCCCCGGACCGACGGCGGCCGTGCGGAGATCGTCGTGTGGCTCTCGTGGCTGCTCGTGACCGGGCTGACCTTCTCGTTCATGGCCGGCATCTTCCACGCGTACTACACGGTCGCGCTGGCCCCGGCCGTCGCCGCACTGGTCGGCATCGGGACGTGGGGGCTGTGGACGCGTCGAGGGGAGCTGTGGGCGCCGGCCGTGCTCGCGGGCGTCACGCTCGGCACCGCGGTGTGGGCGTTCACCCTGCTGGGCCGCTCGGCCGACTGGATGCCGTGGCTGCGGTGGACGGTGCTCGTCGCCGGCGTCGTCGGTGCCGCACTGCTCGTCGCCGGGCACCGGGGCGGACGTCCGGTCCTGCGCGCAGGCGCCGCCCTCGCGCTCGTCGGCGGCCTCGCCGGGCCGGCCGCGTACACGACCCAGACCGTGACCACCGGGCACACCGGCTCCATCGTCACCGCAGGTCCGACCGTCCCCGGCGGCATGGGCGGACCCGGCGGTCGGGGCGGGTTCGGCGGCCCGCCGGGCCAGGGCGGCCTCGGCGGCCAGACCGGCCAGATGCCTCCTCAGGGCGGCCAGCAGAACGGCCAGGCACCGACCAGGCAGCCACCGACCGGCCAGGCGCAGACCGGCGGCCCGCAGACACGCGGAGGGGGCACCGGCGGACCGGGCGGCCTGCTCGACGGCGCCACCGTCAGCAGCGACGTCGAGGCCCTGCTCCTGCAGGACGCCGACGAGTACACCTGGGTCGCGGCCGCGGTCGGCTCGCAGAACGCCGCGAGCTACCAGCTCGCCACCGAGCGGTCGGTCATGCCGATCGGCGGCTTCAACGGCTCCGACCCGTCACCCACGCTGGCCGAGTTCCAGCAGCTCGTCGCCGACGGCGAGATCCACTGGTTCATCGTGGGTGGCGGCTTCGGCGGCTTCGGCGGCGGCAGCATGGGCGGCTCGAGCACGTCCTCCGAGATCACCGCCTGGGTGCAGGACAGCTTCACCGCGCAGACCGTCGACGGCACGACGCTGTACGACCTGTCCGGCGGCACGTCGACCACCGTCGACAGCTGAGGCACCGGCGCCGCCTGCCCGGCCGACGTCCCGGCCCGGCAGGCGGCGTCAGAACGTGAACTCGAACAGGAAGCGGACCGGCGCCGCCACCGTCGCCCACAGCACCCGCAGCACCGACCTGCCGGAGGCGCGCGCCGCCCGGAAGGCCAGCACCCCGCACAGCACCATCCCGGCGACCAGCACCACGCAGGCCCCCACGACGACGAAGGTGGGCAGCTCCATGAGCAACGCGGCCGCCGTGACGAGCGCGGCGACGAGACCGAGGAGCCACACGGCGACGAGCCCCGGGGTCGTCGGCAGCGCGTCCGTCGGACGCAGCTCGCGCGGGTCAGCGGGCACCGGTCGCCTCCTCGTACGGTCTGCTGCGGTCGCGCGCGATGCTACGGCCCGCTCGTGAGCCGGCCCGGCAGATCGGCGCCGGTTCACCCGCAGGCGCGACGCCCCTCAGGCCGACTCGGGGTCCAGCCCGTGCGCCGCGCGGCCGCCGTCGACCGCCAGCACCACCCCGTGCGCGAACGACGCCGCCGGCGAGAGCAGGAACGCGACGACGGACGCGACCTCGGACGGCTCGCCCACGCGACCCAGCGGGTGCAGCCGGCGCATCTGGTCGAGCGCCTCGGTCCGCGCGGCGGGCGTCAGCGACGCCAGGAGCCCGTCGTACCGGGCCGTGCGCACCGACCCCAGCGCGACTGCGTTGACCCTGATCCCGTGCGGTCCGTAGTCCACGGCCAGCGCACGGGTCAGCCCCTCGACCGCGGCCTTCGCGGTCGCGTACGGCAGGGCGCAGCGCACCGCCCGCTGCGCCTGGTGCGACGACACGTTCACCACGGCGCCGGCCGTCGACGAGGTCAGGAACGTGTCGACCGCGACGCCGGACCCGACGAGCGCGGGCGCCACGTTCGCCGTCACGGCCCGCAGCGCCGCCGCGGGGTCGCGGTGCAGCTCGACGTCGTCGAACACCGCCGCGTTGTTGACCCACCCGGTCAGGCCGCCGTGCTCCTCGGCCACCCGGGCGGCCTCGCGGCACACGTCCTCGTCGCCCGCGTCACCGACGACGACCGACATCTGCGGGTCGCCGTCGTCCGGCGCCCGCGTGTCGAGCACGACGACATGGTCGCCCAGCCCCGCGAGGTGCCGGGCGATCTCGCGCCCGACACCTCCGGCGGCTCCCGTGACGACGACGGACGCCATGCGCTCAGGTCAGAGCGGGAAGGCCGAGTAGACGTCGACGATCTCCGCCACCGGCGCGACGACCCGCAGCACGACCGTGCCGTTGGTCCAGACGGCGATCCCGGTCCCGTCACCCGCGTCGACGATCGTGTACGTCCCGGCCTTCTGGCCGCCGGCCGTCACGTCGCCGGACTGCGGGAGCGACGGCGCCTGGCCGTCGGCGGACGCCGACGG
>JAEWCA010000326.1 GCA_023390875.1 Actinomycetes bacterium | reverse complement strand
GCGTCGGCTCGCGCCTGCTGGACCGGCTCCGGTCGGAGGCAGCCGTCGTGCCGGGCCGGACGCTGCGGGTGTGGGCGCACGGCGCCCTGCCGTCCGCGCGCGCGTTCGCGGAGCACGTGGGGATGGTCGTGGTCCGGGAGCTGTGGCGGATGCGCCTCGACCTGACCCTCCCCCGCGAGGCGCGGCCGCTGCCGGCCGGTGTGGAGGTCCGCACGTTCGTCCCGGGCCAGGACGAGGAGGCGTGGCGGCGCGTGAACTCGCGCGCGTTCGCGTACCACCCGGAGCAGGGGCGCATGACGTCGAACGACCTGCGCGCGCGCGAGGCCGAGCCGTGGTTCGACGCGGACGGGTTCCTGCTCGCCGAGCGGGAGGGCACGCTGCTCGGCTCGGTGTGGACCAAGGTCCACGAGGCCGACGAGGCCGACCAGCACGACGGGCACGCGGCCCCGGTCGGCGAGATCTACGTGGTCGGCGTCGACCCGGACGCGCAGGGCCTGGGCCTGGGCGGCGCGCTGACGGCGCTCGGCCTCGACCACCTGGCGTCGCGCGGCCTGACGTCGGCGATCCTCTACACGGGCGCCGAGAACACGGTCGCGATCCGCACGTACACCCGGCTGGGCTTCACGAAGGCGTCGGCGGACGTCATGTTCGGCTACGGCACCCAGGGTTCACCCGCAGGTGTCACGATGAGCACATGACGGACGCCCCAGCCATCGACCCGTCCCTCGCGGCCCACATCGCCGAGCACATGGCGAGCTCCGACGTCGAGGAGACGACGCCGGAGCTCGAACCGCTGCCCGACGACCGGTTCCTGGACCGCGAGCTGTCGTGGCTGGCGTTCAACCAGCGCGTGCTCGAGCTCGCCGAGGACCCGGACCTGCCGCTGCTCGAGCGCGTGCGGTTCCTGGCGATCTTCGCGTCGAACCTCGACGAGTTCTTCATGGTGCGGGTCGCCGGCCTCAAGCGCCGCATCGCGACGGGCATCGCGGTCACGGCCGCGTCGGGCCTGTCGCCGCGGCAGGTGCTCGAGGCCATCAGCGAGAAGGCCCACGAGCTGCAGGACCGGCACGCGCGCGTGTTCGCCGAGCGGGTGCAGCCCGAGCTCGCGGCCGACGGCATCACCCTGGTCCGCTGGGACGACCTGGGCGAGAGCGAGCAGGACCGCCTGCGCAAGTTCTTCCGGCGGCAGATCTTCCCGGTGCTGACCCCGCTGGCGGTGGACCCCGCCCACCCGTTCCCGTACATCTCGGGGCTCTCGCTCAACCTCGCGGTCGTCGTCGTGAACCCGTCGACCGGCAAGGAGCACTTCGCGCGCGTCAAGGTGCCGCCCCTGCTGCCGCGGTTCATCGCGGTCGACGCGAGCGGGCGCCCGTCGGCGCCGGACGTGCAGGCGGCGTCCGTCGAGAAGGGCCCGATGTCGTTCGTGCCCGTCGAGGACGTGATCTCCGAGCACCTCGAGCACCTGTTCCCCGGCATGGAGGTCATCGAGCACCACACGTTCCGGGTGACCCGGAACGAGGACGTCGAGGTCGAGGAGGACGACGCCGAGAACCTGCTGCAGGCCATGGAGAAGGAGCTGCTGCGGCGTCGGTTCGGCCCGCCGGTGCGGCTCGAGCTGGCCGAGGGCATCAGCCCGCGCATCCGGCAGCTGCTCGTGCGCGAGCTCGGCATGGCCCCCGAGGAGGTGTACGAGCTGCCCGCGCCGCTCGACTACACGGGCCTCAACGTCATCGCCGACCTGGACCGTGCCGAGCTCCAGTTCCCGCGGTTCGTCCCGACGACGCACCGCCAGCTCGCCGAGGTGGAGAGCGCGACGCCCACCGAGGTGTTCGCGAAGATCCGCGAGCGGGACATCCTGCTGCACCACCCGTACGACTCGTTCTCGACGTCGGTGCAGACGTTCCTCGAGCAGGCAGCGGCCGACCCCGCGGTGCTCGCGATCAAGCAGACGCTGTACCGCACGTCGGGCGACTCCCCGATCGTCGACGCGCTCATCGACGCCGCCGAGGCGGGCAAGCAGGTGCTGGCGCTCGTCGAGATCAAGGCGCGGTTCGACGAGCAGAACAACATCTCGTGGGCCCGCAAGCTCGAGCAGGCGGGCGTGCACGTCGTGTACGGCATCGTCGGGCTCAAGACCCACTGCAAGCTCAGCCTGGTGGTCCGTCAGGAGGCCGACGGCCTGCGCCGCTACAGCCACGTCGGCACGGGCAACTACCACCCGAAGACGGCCCGGCTGTACACCGACCTCGGCCTGCTGACGGCCGACCCCGAGGTGGGCCAGGACCTGACGCGGCTGTTCAACCAGCTCTCCGGGTACGCCCCGAAGTCCCGCTTCCACCGGCTGCTCGTCGCCCCGCGCAGCGTGCGGGCCGGGCTGATCGAGCGCATCGAGCGCGAGGCGGACGCGGCGCGCGCGGGCGAGCCCGCGTGGATCAAGATCAAGGTCAACTCGATGGTCGACGAGGCCGTGATCGACGCGCTGTACCGCGCGTCGCAGGCGGGCGTGTCCGTCGATCTCGTCGTGCGGGGCATCTGCGCGCTGCGCCCGGGCGTCCCCGGCCTGTCGGAGAACATCCGCGTCCGCTCGATCCTCGGCCGCTTCCTCGAGCACTCCCGGATCTTCGCGTTCGCGAACGCCGTGCCCGACCCGGACGCGACGTTCGAGGGCACCGAGGTCTACATCGGCTCGGCCGACCTCATGCACCGCAACCTCGACCGCCGCGTCGAGGCGCTGCTGCGCGTCGCCGACCCGGACCAGGTCACGGAGATCGTCGACCTGGTCGACGAGTCGATGGACGACGGCACGTCGTCGTGGCACCTCGAGTCCGACGGTGCCTGGGTCCGGCACAGCCGCGGCCCGGAGGGTCCGCTCGTCGACCAGCAGGAGGCGCTGATCCAACGGCAGCGGCGCCGCCCCGGGACGGGCCGGTGAGGGCTGCACGTCCGCCCGCCGTCGTCGAGGCGGCCGGTGCGCTGGTGTGGCGCGTCCGCACGGGGCGGCTGCAGGTCGCGCTCGTGCACCGGCCGCGCTACAAGGACTGGTCGTGGCCCAAGGGCAAGCTCGACCCGGGCGAGTCGGTGGTGCAGGCGGCGACCCGTGAGGTGGCCGAGGAGACCGGGCACGACGTGGTGCTCGGCATGCCGCTGCCGAGCCTGGAGTACGACCTGGCCGACGGGCGGCTCAAGCGCGTGCACTACTGGGCGGCGCAGGTCGCCGGTCGACCGGACGCGGCCGCCCTGCGCGCACGCCCGCCCGTGCCGCGGGCGTCCCGCGAGGAGATCGACCAGGTCCGGTGGCTCGACGTCGACGTGGCCGCGAAGCGCCTGACCCGGTCCGAGGACGTCGCCCCGCTCGCGGCGCTCGTCGAGGACCACGCCAAGGGGCGGCTCGACACGCGTGCGGTCGTCGTCGCCCGGCACGGCACGGCCCGTCGCCGCGCCGACTGGAAGGGCACCGAGCTCGACCGCCCGCTCACCGACGCGGGTCGCCGGCAGTCGAAGGCGCTCGTGCCGATCCTGTCGGCGTTCGGCGTCTCGAAGGTCGTGACGAGCGCGTGGGCCCGCTGCGCCGCGACCATGCAGCCGTACGTCGAGGCGTCCGGCGTCGTGCCCGAGGTCTCGACGGTGCTGACCGAGACGGCGCACTCGTCGTCGCCCGCCAAGGTCGCCGCGGAGATCGCCGAGATGTTCACGTGGCGCGCCGACTCCGTGGTGTGCACGCACCGCCCGGTGCTGCCGACCGTCGTCGACGTCCTCGCGCAGCACGCGCTGCGACCGGTGGCCGACGCGCTGCCGCGGCTCGACCCGTTCCTGCACCCCGCGCAGGTGCTCGTCGCGCACGTCGCGCAGACGCCCAAGGGGCCGCGCGTCGTGGCGACGGAGACGCACCACCCGGAGGACTGAGCGGGCGCCGGGTCTGCGGTGGGCGTCGGGCGCCCGGGTCTCAGGTGAGGATCGGGCCCAGGATCCAGTAGATGACCGCCGCGACGAGGGCCGCGGCCGGGATCGTGAGGACCCACGCGGTCGCGATGTTGCCCGCGACGCCCCAGCGGACGGCGGACGCCCGCTTGGTCGCGCCGACACCCATGATCGACGCGGTCACGGTGTGCGTGGTCGACACCGGGGCGTGCAGCACGAACGCGTTGACGTACAGGATCGTCGCGGAGACGGACTCGGCGACGAACCCGCGGGCGGGGTCGACCTCGATGATCTTGCGGCCGAGCGTCCGCATGATCCGCCACCCGCCCGAGTACGTGCCGGCCGAGATCGCGGCGGCGGCGGAGACCTTGACCCACAGCGGGATGCCGGTCTCGGGGTCGGCCCAGCCGACCGTCAGCAGCGCGAGGTAGATGACGCCCATGGTCTTCTGCGCGTCCTGGAGGCCGTGGCCGAGGGCCATGGCGGACGCCGACACCGTCTGCGCCCCGCGGAACCGGCGGTACGTCTTGCCGGGCGCTCGGTTCCGGACGAGCCAGAGCACGCCGACCATGATCGCGAAGGCGAGGGCGAAGCCCAGGACGGGTGAGACGACCATCGGGACGACGACCTTGTCGTACACCGACGTCCAGTACACGCCGAGGCCACCGGCGATGCCGGCGCCGACGAGACCGCCGATGAGGGCGTGCGTGGACGACGACGGGAGGCCGAACCACCAGGTGATGAGGTTCCACGCGATCGCGCCGACCAGGGCGCACACGATCACCACGAGGGCCTGGTGCGGAGGCGCGTCGCTGAGGTCGACGATGGACGTCGCGATCGTCTCGGCGACGGCGGTGCCGAGCAGCGCACCGGTGAAGTTCATGATGGCCGCCATGGTGAGCGCGACCCGCGGGGTCAGCGCGCGCGTCGACACCGAGGTCGCGATGGCGTTGGCGGCGTCGTGGAAGCCGTTGGTGTAGTCGAACCCCAGGGCGAAGAGGACGACGACGACGACGAGCGCGGTCTCCACCTGAGCTCAGGACTCCTTGAGCGCGATGGTCTCGACGGTGTTCGCGACCTTCTCGAACGCGTCCGCCGCATCCTCGAGCTTCTCGACGATCTCCTTGAGCTTCATGAGCAGCACGGGGTCGACGATCTCGTCGAACAGCTGCGCGAGCAGCTTGCGGTGCGACTTGTCGGCCTGGTTCTCGAGGCGGTTGACCTCGACCCAGTACTCCGAGAGCGAGTCCATGGAGCGCAGGCGCGGCATCGCGTCGGCGGTCAGCTCGGCGCAGCGCTGCAGCACGGCGACCTGGTCGGACACGCGCGCGGGCAGCTCGTCGACCTTGTACAGGACGATGAGGTCGGCGGCCTCGTCCATGAAGTCCATGCAGTCGTCGAGGCTCGACGCCAGGTTGTAGATGTCGTCACGGTCGAACGGCGTGACGAACGTCTGGTTGAGCCGCCGCATGATCGTGTGCGTCGCCTCGTCCGCGAGGTGCTCCGCCTCGGCGATCCGCTTGCCGATCTCCTTGCGGGTCGGGCGGTCGGCACCGAGCATCTCGCCGAGCAGGTTCGCACCGGTGACCAGGTGCTTCGCCGAGTCGGCGAAGAGGTCGAAGTACGTGGTGTCGCGCGGTGTGAGGCGCAGGCGCACAGCAGTCTCCGTGGAGGGGGGTTCGGACGGGGATCAGGCTAGGTCACGGCCGGGGTAATGCCTAACGGCCGACGACGACCACATGGACACATGGTGACAGCACGGCGACCTCCCGGTGCACGGTTCCGTACGGCCGGCCGAGGTCAATTGCGACCGGCCCGCGCACGGCGCGTCGTCCTCGCCGGAGCGCCGCTCCGGGACGACCGCTGGGGGAAACCGCAGCGCAACTGCGGGAGACGAGGCGACGCCGGACCGCGGAGCGCCTCTCGGCGCGAGGCCGCTCGAAGCGGCTTGAGATGGAGCCCGGGGCTACCGCGGCCCGACGTCGTCGTCCACCATACGCCGCCCGGGGCCGTCGCCCGGTGTGGGTCAGATCACCGTCGCGCGGACCACCCGGTCGGCGGCAC
>JAEWCA010000308.1 GCA_023390875.1 Actinomycetes bacterium | reverse complement strand
CCGTCGGCCGACGGGCGGTTCCCCGACGTGCGCGCCGTCACGACCCACGGTGGGCTGGACGCATGAGCGGCACCGCACCGTCGCCGAGCACGCTCCCGGCGCAACGGCTCGTGAACAGGCTGGTCCGCGGCCTGCTCCACGTCCCCGGCCTGTCCCGGGTCGTCGGCCGCCGGCTCGTCACACTGTACGTCGTCGGGCGCGCCAGCGGACGCACGTACACGATCCCGGTCGCCTACGAGCCGGACGGCGACGCCCTGCTGGTCGGCACCTCGTTCGCGTGGGCACGCAACCTGCGCACCCGCGACGAGGTGGCCGTCCTGCTGCGCGGCCGCCGCCGCCGGTGCGACGTCGAGGTGCAGGTCGGGCAGGACGAGGTCGTGACCGCGTACGCGCGGATGGCGCGCGCCAACCCCGCGTTCGCGTCGTTCAACCGGATCCGCCGCGGCGAGCACGGCGAGCCGGACCGCGACGACCTCCTGACGGCCTGGCGCGGCGGGGCCCGGGTGCTGCGGCTGACCCCGCGGCCGGGCGGATGAGGCCGGGAGGTCGCGGTCCGGGCGGAGTCCGACTTGTGGTCCTGTAACCGGGCGACCCGAGGGCCCCGGACGCCGCGGAGTGCTCCAGAGGTCGCCGGCCTGTGCCGATGCTGTGGCCATGCTGAGAACCTCCACCTCGACCCGCCGCCTCCTGGTCGGTGCCGCCACAGCGGTCGCGCGCTGCTCGCGCTGAGCGGCTGCTTCCGCATCGACATGGCCGTCACGGTCCACGAGGACGACACGGTGGACGGCACCGCGATCATCGCCGTCGACAAGAGCGTCCTGAGCATGACGGGCGGCAGCATCGACGACGTCGTGCCCGACGACGCGATGAGCGGCGACACCGTCGTCGAGCCGTTCGAGGAGGGCGACCTGGTCGGCAAGAAGTTCACGCTCACGTCCATGCCGCTCAGCGAGTTCAACGAGGACGGGGACGAGGAGTCCGGCAGCGACCTGACGATCCAGCACATCGGCGACACGTTCGTGCTCGACGGCACGTTCGACTCGGGCGCCGACGACGCGGGCGCGACCGGTGGCGCGCAGCTCCCCGACGCGTCGATCCGGTTCGCGTTCACGTTCCCCGGCGAGATCGTCGAGGCGAACGGGCAGATCGACGAGGACACGAACACCGTCACGTGGAACCCGAAGGACCTCTCGGCGCCGCTCGACATGCACGCCGTCGCGAAGGACAAGCCGAGCAGCAGCATCGCGCCGTGGATGCTCTACGCGGGCGGTGGCCTGGCCCTGCTCGTCGTGCTCGGTGTCGTCGCCGTCGTCGTGAAGCGCTCGCGGCGCGAGCCGGAGGTCGTCGCGCCGATGTTCGCCTACCACCCGGGGACGGGTGCGCCGACGACGCCGGTGCTCCCGCCGGCCGGTCAGCCTGCCGCGCCGTCGGCACCGGCGACCGGCTGGGGCCCGCCGCAGCGCTAGTGCCGCCCGACCGCGACCGTCCCGCCCACGACTCCCGGGCGGGGCGGTCGCTGTCTACCCGGCGTCGGGTGTGAGCAGCCCGGTGAGCGAGTCGGGCGCGAGCACCGTGTCGATCGCGATGAGGGCGAGGCCGGTGACGCCGGCGAGCTCGCCGAGCTCGGAGCGGACGATCTGCAGGTCGCGCGTCGCCAGCGGCAGGGTCTGCTGGTAGACGCGTTCGCGGATGCCGGACATGAGCACCTCGCCGCACTCGGCGAGCTGGCCGGACAGGGCGACGAGCCGCGGGTTGAGGATGCTGACGAGCCCGGCGACGGCCTCGCCGACGGACCGCCCGGCGGCGCGCACGAGCCGGACGGCCTCCATGTCGCCCTGCGCGACGAGCGCGGCGACGTCGGACGTGCGGTGCACGTCGTGCCCGAGGTCGGTGAGCCGGCGGACGAGGGCCCAGCCGGCGGCGTACGTCTCGAGGCAGTCGAGGTTGCCGCACCGGCACTGGCGGGGCTCGGGGTCGGTGTGGCCCGCGCGGGTGTGGCCGACGTCGCCGGCGGCGCCCTTGTCGCCGCGGATGATCTGGCCGTTGAGCACGAGCCCGGCGCCGATGCCGGTGCCGAGCTTGAGGGCGATGAGGTTGGGCTGGCCGGTGAGCCGGGACTCGGCGACGGCGCGCGCGTTGACGTCGTTCTCGACGACGACGGGCCCGCGGTACCGGGAGGAGAAGGCGGAGGCGATGTCGTAGCCGTCCCAGCCGGTCATGATCGGCGGGTTGACGACCCGGTGGGCGGCGAACTCGACGGGTCCGGGGACCCCGATGGAGACGGCCCACACCTCGTCGGGCCGGGCGAGGCTGTCGAAGCCCTCCTGCACCATGCCGAGCACGGTGTCGGGGCCGGACCACACCTCGACGTCGCGAGAGAGGTGGTCGAGCGGGCGCCCGGCGAGGTCGCACACGGCGAGCGTGAAGCCCATGGCGCCGATGTCGGCGGCGAGCACCTTGGCGCGAGCGGCGGCTCGTCGACCGGCACACCCGGCACGGCCGGACGCTCGAGGCCGCGACCGCGTGGGCGACCGAGGTCGACGGGCGCAACGCGGTCGTCATCGAGGTGACCATCACGCGCGCGGACCTCGTCGTCTCGGGGACCATCCCGGCGACCGTCGCCTGAAGACGGGGGACAACCCCCGTCCGCCCGGCGGTGAGCCCCGTACCCGTCGGGCGCTCCGGCCCGCGAGGCTTGTCCCCATGAGCCTCACGATCTTCTCCGGCCGGACCTGGCGCGAGTACGTCTTCCACTGGGCCGCGCTGTTCCTGGCGCCGTTCGGGCTCGCGTACGTGCTGCTCGTGCCGTCGCTCGCCGCCGGGCTGGTCGTCACCGTCGTCGGGCTGTTCCTCGTCGGCGGGCTCGTGCTGGGCGCGCGGGGCTGGGGCGCCGCCTGGCGCGGCCTCGCGGGCGGGCTGCTCGACGAGCACGTCGCGGCACCGCCCGCGTTCGTACGGCCGCGCGGCTTCTGGCGGTCGCTCGGCGCGATGCTCATCGACAGCACCGGCTGGCGGGCGCTGCTGTTCCTGTTCGTGACGTTCCCGCTGGCGATCTTCTCGTTCGTCGTCTCGACGACGTTCCTCGCGATCGGCCTGGGCGGCGTGACGTACTGGATGTGGTGGCGGTGGCTGCCCGAGCAGACCATGACCGACGGCACGGTGCACCGCGGCTTCTCGATCATGGCCGGCGACTGGTACTGGTTCGCGGACAGCCCGTCGCGCGTCCTCGTCGTGGCGGTCGGCGGCATCGCGTTCCTCGCGCTCTGGCCGGTGATCAACCACGGCCTCGCGAGCCTGTTCCGGATGCTGTCGCGCGGGCTGCTCGGCCCGACGTCGGGCGC
>JAEWCA010000295.1 GCA_023390875.1 Actinomycetes bacterium | reverse complement strand
ATTCGTCGGCAGCGTCAGATGTGTATATCAGACAGGCCCGCGACCCCCTCGGCCGGCGGGCTGCCCGTCGGTGGACTAGGCGAGCGCCTTCGCCTTGAGCGCGGCGAACTCGTTCTGGTCGATGACCCCCGCGTCGAGCAGGTTCTTCGCCTCGGTGATCGCCGCCGCGGGCGACGCGTTGGCCGTCTGCCGGATGTAGGCGTCGGTCGCGGCCTTCGACTCGGCGATCTGTGCGGTCTGCCGCTCGGCCATGCCCTTGCCCCTGGCGATGATGTAGATCAGCGCGATCAGGAACGGGAAGACGATCAGCCCGATGACCCAGAACGCCTTGGCCCACCCGCTGGCGGTCTTGTCGCGGAACAGGTCGGCGACGATCTGGAACAGCAGGATCAGATACATGAAGAACACGAACCACCACACCATGAGCCAGAACCAGTCCCAGAAGCTGTTCACGAGCGGCCTCCTCAAGCCCGCGCCGGCTAGGGCTCCGGCGTCTGTGCCCACGGTGGCCCCTGCCGGGCGTCGGTTCCTCACCCGTCGCGGGTAGTCGTGCGAAACGCCCACCCGCAGGTCAGCGCGGTGGGGGTGCGACGGACAGGGTCGCCGGGGGCGTGCGCCCGCCGAGGTCGTCGAGGGCCGACGGCCGGCGGGACGGCCGTCAGGACCGGCGTCGAGCGGCACCGGTCGCGACGGGTCAGTCGCGCGTGACCTGCAGGACGCGCGAGATCCCGGGTTCGTCGGGGTTGTCGACGATCTCCCGCCCGTCGAGCCAGCACCCGATGACGTGGGCGAGCTCGCCGGGGTGGCTGAAGTTCATGGCGTGCGCGGCGCCGACGATCACGGCGAGCGTGACGTGCGCGGGGGCGAGCCTGGCGACCTCGAGGACTCGCCACCGGGGCGGCATGAGCGGGTCGCGGCTGCCGACGACGGCGAGCGTGGGCACGGGTGTGCGCAGGATGCGTTCCTGCGACGGGAACCGGGTGAGCTCGCTGAACAGGTGGAAGGCGTTGAGCGGCCCGAACCGGAAGTAGTCGGGGACGGCGAGCCGGGCCATGCGGGGGCTCTCCCGGACGGCGTCGCGCGCGAGCTGCATGAGTCCGCGCGCGAGCGGCTGGTTCCACACGCCGCCGGCGGGGGAGGCGAGGACGACCGCCTGCACGCGTTCGGGGGCGACGTGCGCGACGTCGAGGATCACCGGGCAGCCCATGGAGTTGCCGACGAGCACCACCTTCTCGAGCGACGCCGCGTCGAGGAACTCGAGCAGCGTCTCGGCGAGCGCCGTGATGCCGAGGGTCGCGTCGGGGTGCTCGCTGCGCCCGTAGCCGGGCAGGTCGGGGACGATGTTCGTCGCGCGGTGCGTGAGCCGCTCGGCGGTCGGCATCAGCGACGTGCCCGAGATGGCGAACCCGTGGACGTGCACGATCGGCACCGCGTCGGGCACGTCCGCGCTGGTGCGCACGAACATCTGACGGCCGCCGACGCGGACCGTCCGCTCCGTCCAGCCCGCGGCGAGGGTCCCCACGTCCCGATCCTCGCAGCGCCACGCCCCGGCAGGACCACCCGGAACGGGTGACGCCCGCACCGGAGCGGGGGCGGGACGCTCGGCAGGATCGGACCAGACCCACGGACGGAGACGCGACGTGGCCGACGCAGCGCAGCCCGCGACCGAAGCACCTCTCGACCGGCGCCTCGCGGTGCTGCTCGCGATGGCGATGTTCGTCCTGGTGGTCGACACGTCCTTCATGAACGTGTCGATCTCCGCCGTGGTCCGGGACCTCGACACGACCGTGAGCGGCGTGCAGTCGGCGATCGCGCTGGAGGCGCTGGTCTCGGCGGCGTTCATCCTCATCGGCAGCAAGATCGGCGACCTCGCGGGCCGCAAGCGTGCGTACGTGCTGGGCCTGCTGGGCTACGCGACGGGTGCCGTCGCGATGATGCTCGCGCAGAGCCTCACGGCCGTGATCATCTTCTGGGCGATCATCGGCGGGCTCGGGGCGTCGCTGCTGCTGCCGTCGATGCAGTCGCTCATCCACGGCAACTTCACCGGCACGGCGCAGCGCAAGGTGTACGCGCTGGTCGGGGCGTCGGCGTCGATCGCCGCGGCGATCGGCCCGCTGCTCGGCGGGTTCATCACGACGTACCTGTCGTGGCGCGTGGCGTTCGGCCTGGAGGCGGCGATCATCGCGGTCGTGCTCATCGGCATCGGGCTCGTCAAGGACGTCCCGTACACGGGTCCGCGCGAGATCGACCTGGTCGGCGCGGCCCTGTCGGCGCTCGGCATGGGCGGTGTCGTGCTCGGCATCCTCGTGTGGCAGGAGGGCGGCGAGGCCGTCGGTGCGCTGATCCTGGTCGGTGCGATCGCGCTGTTCGGGCTCGCGCGCTGGCTGGTGCACCGCAAGCGGACCGGCAAGCCCGCGCTGCTCGACCCGGCGCTGTTCCGCCTGCCGCTGTTCCGCATCGGCGTGACCCAGCAGATGTTCCAGCAGATCACGCTGGGTGCCGCGATGATCACGCTGCCGATCTTCCTGCAGATGGTGCTGGAGTACGACGCGATGGCGGCGGGCCTGTCGCTGGCCCCGCTCTCGCTCAGCATGTTCGCCCTGGCCATCCTCGCGGGGAAGCGTTCGGGCGGCCGGCGGCCGGCGGACATCATCCTGTTCGGGTTCGTGCTCGTCGTGGTCGGCGTGATCGGGCTGCTGCTGGTGGTGCCGCGCGCGACGTCGGGCTGGTACCTCGCGATCCCGCTCGTGATCCTCGGCTCGGGCCTCGGCCTGCTGGTGTCGCAGCTCAACAACTACACGCTGTCGCCCATCGACGAGGAGCACGTGAGCGAGGCCGCGGGCGTGAACTCGGCGGCCGGCTCGTTCGGCCTGTCGTTCGGCCTCGCGTTCGCGGGCGGCATCCTGCTCGCGGCGCTGTCCCTCGGGTTCACCAACCAGACGAACGCCAGCACCGTGCTCGACTCCGCGCAGAAGGAGCAGGTCGCGACCGTCCTCGAGGACGACGCCCAGCTCATGAGCAACACGCAGCTGAACGAGCTGCTCGCGGACGAGCCGCCCGACGTGGCGGCGGCGATCGTGCAGATCAACACGGACGTGCGGCCGCGGGCCCTGCAGATCGCGTTGCTCGTGCCGCTGCTGGTCGGGCTCGCGGGGGTCGTGAACGGGCTGCGGATGCGGCGCCTGCCGGACCCGTCGCCGAACAGCGCGATCGAGGGTGCGGCGTTCGGCTGAGCCGCGGCCCTGGCGGGACGAGGGGCAGGGGCAGGAAGGGACGACGCGGGCGGGCGACGAGCCGGCACGCCGCGCGACGCCGACCCGCGCTGCTCAGCCCTCCGCGAGCTCCTGCAGCAGCAGCACCTGCGCGACGGCCATGCGCTCGATCTCGGACGGGTCGACGCTCTCGTCGGACGCGTGGATCCGTGACAGCGCGACGTCCTCGGGCCCCCACAGCACGAACTCGGCCCCGGGCGACACGCTCGCGAGCGTCTGCAGCAGCGGGATGGACCCGCCCGAACCGACGTCCCCGGCGTCCCGCCCGTAGGCGGCGCGCAGCGCCCGCCGGGCGGCGGCGTACCCGGGCCCGTCGGTCGGCACGGTGAACGGCGGCGCGGCCTTGGTCTTCTCGACGACGACCTGGGCACCCCAGGGCGCGTGCGTCTCCAGGTGCCTGACCAGCGCGGACAGCTCCGAGTCGGGGTCGGCGCCCGGCGGGATCCGCATCGAGATCTTGGCGCGCGCGGACGGGTGCAGCACGTTCGACGACCCGTCGACGGACGTGATGTCGACGCCGATGGCCGACACCGAGGGCCGCGACCAGAGCCGCGACGAGATCGACCCGGTGCCGGCGGTCCGCACCCCGGGCAGCAGCCCGGCGCTCGCGAGGAACTCCTCCTCGGACTGCTCGGCGCCGGTCCAGTCGTACCGGGTCACGCCCTCGACGGCGACGTCCCCGTTCTCGTCGAGCAGCGACGACAGCAGCCGCGCGAGCGCCATCATCGCGTCGGGCGCCGGTCCGCCGAACACGCCGGAGTGCAGCGGGAACGCGAGGGTCGACACCGTGACGACGCACGCGACGTCGCCGCGCAGCGTCGCGGTGAGCGACGGCTCCCCGACGCGCAGGTTCCCCATGTCGCACACCACGAACAGGTCGCAGCGGAACAGCTCGGGGTGCGCCTCGACGAACTCCTCGAGGTTGCTGTTCGTCTCCTCCATGCCCTCGACGACGAGCCGCACGGTGCACGGCGGCTTCCCGCCGAGCGCGCGCAGGGTCGCGAGGTGGATCGCGAGGCCGCCCTTGTCGTCGGCGGCGCCGCGCCCGTAGATGCGGCCGTCCTCCCGCCGGGTCGCGACCCACGGGTCGGTGGTCCACCCCTGCGTCGCCGGTGCGGGCTGCACGTCGTAGTGGCCGTACAGCGTGACGACGGGCGAGCCGGGCGGCCCGGGGATCTCGCCGACCACGGGCGGGTACCCGTGCGGCACGTCCGCGAGGTACGCGTTCGTGACGCCGGCCTCCTGGAACAGCGCGAGCGTCCGGGCGGCCATCTCGTGCACGGGCTCCGGCGGGTAGCCGGGGAACGCGATCGACGGGATCGCCACGAGCTCCCCGAGGTCCGCGAGGACCCCCGGCAGGACGGCCGCGACGCGGGTGCTGACCTCGCTGTGGTCCACGGACAACCCTCCTAGTACAGGACGACGGCGATGAGCGCGCCGACGCCGATCGACACGACGCTCATCACGAGCATCGGGACGAAGAACGAGTGGTCGAGCAGCTTGCCGCCCAGCTTCGTCGACCCGGTGAGGTCGAAGTTCGCGGCGGCGATCTGCGTGCCGTTGGCGGGCAGCGTGTAGACGCCGTTGAGCGCACCCGCCCACATGCCCGTGACGAGCGCGGGCGACAGCCCGACGGCCAGGCCGATCGGCACGATGGTCCGCGTCGCGGTCGACTGCGAGGTGGTGAGGGCCGCGACGAGGAACACGGCGAGCGCGAAGATGAACCGCCAGTCGGTGACCCACGCCCCGACGGTCGACACGATGTACTCCTCGTGCGCCGCGATGAACGTCGCGGTGAGCCACGCGATGCCGAACAGCGCGATCGCGGCGACCAGACCGCTCTTGAACACCGACGTGTTCGGCACCTCGGCGAGCTTCGGCCGCCCCACCAGGATGATCAGCACGCCGACGGTGAACATGACGAGCTCGATCGTCGTCGTCATGTCGATCGGCACCGCCTCGCCGCCGTCGTCCGCGAACGACGGCCGCAGCCCCGGGAACAGCCCGAACGCGACGATCGCGAGCACGCCGAGCAGGAACACGATCGCCGAGTTCCGCCCGGCGGTCGTCGACGTGAGCTCGACACCCTCGCCGGCCGCGTCGGGGTCGGGCAGCGCCCCGGACCGGATCCGCTCCTGGATCTCGGGGTCGTCGTCGAGGTCCTTGCCCATCCGCCCGACGACGAGCGCGGTCACGACGATGCCGGCCAGCGCGGCCGGGATGGTGATGGACAGGATCTGCGCGAGCCCGAAGTCGTACGGCGCGACGTCGGTGAGCGTGAGCATCGCGGCCATCGCGGCGGACACCGGCGACGCGGCCAGCGCCATCCCGGACTGCACCACGGACACGGTCAGCGGCCGCGACGGCCGGATGTGGTTCCGGTACGACACGTCGTAGATGACGGGCAGCAGCGGGTACAGGATGTTGCCCGTCCCGGAGCCGATCGAGAACGCGAACGCCGTCAGCGGCGCGAGGAGCGTGATCTGCCGGGGGTGGGCCTGGATGATCCCCGCGGCGACCTTCACCATCCAGTCGATGCCGCCCGCCGCCTGCATGAGCGAGGCCGCGGTGACGACCGACAGGATGATGAGCATCGCGTCGATCGGCGGCTCGCCGGGCCGCTCCCCGAACACGAACACGAGGACGGCGACGCCGAGGCCGCCCCACACACCGACCCCGACGCCGCCCGAGCGGGTCCCCATGACGATCGCCGCGAGCACGACGACCGCTTCGAGCACGAACGACACGTCCACGTCCACCCCGTCACTCCGCAGGGGCGGACGTCGGTCAGGGCGGTCCGCCGGCCGCCCGTGGCCCGCGAGCGCGGGCGCTGCCGGTCAGCCGGCGAGGATCTGCGTCTTCTGCGCCTCGAACTCGGCGTGCGTGAGGATCCCCTGGTCACGCAGCTCGGCGAGCTGCTTGAGCTGCGCGATCTTCGCGTCCATGTCCGGCGCGTCCGGCGCGGCCGCCTCCACGTACACGGGCTGCGCGCTGG
>JAEWCA010000190.1 GCA_023390875.1 Actinomycetes bacterium | reverse complement strand
GCCGTGCACGACGGCGAACAGGTGCCGCCCGGCCGCGCGCCCGAGCGCCCCGGCGAGGACCTGCTCCGGGAGCGACGCGACGTCGCCGGCCGTGACGAGGCCGTAGCCGTGCAGCTTGCGCGCGGTGACCTCGCCGACGCCCCAGAGCTGCTCGAGGGGCAGCGGGTGCAGGAACGCCTCCTCGCCGTCGGGCGGCACGAGCAGCAGCCCGTCCGGCTTCGCGACCCGGCTCGCGACCTTCGCCAGGAACGGCGTGCGTGCCACGCCGACGGTGATGGGCAGCCCGACCTCGTCGCGGACCTGCCGGCGCAGGCGCGCGGCGATGTCCACCGGGGGCACGTCGATGCGGTGCAGCCCGGCGACGTCGAGGAACGCCTCGTCGATCGACACGCCCTGCACCTGCGGCGTCGTGCGGTGGAACAGGTCGAACACCGCGCGGCTCGCCTCGACGTACGCGTCGAAGCGGGGGCGCACCTCGATGAGGTCGGGGCACAGCATCCTCGCCTCGCGCCCGCTCATCGCGGTCTTCACACCGCAGCGCTTGGCCTCGTACGACGCCGCGAGCACGACCCCACCGCCGACCGCGATCGGCCGGTCGCGCAGCCGAGGGTCGTCCCGCTGCTCGACGGATGCGTAGAACGCGTCGAGGTCGGCGTGCAGGATGGCGGCGGTGCGCGGTGCGTCGGACACGAACACATGTTCGACCCGACCTCTGACACGGGCGCGCAGACGGGTGACGCGGTCAGGCCCAGCAGAGGCAGAACGGGTGACCGGCGGGGTCGGCGTACACCTGGAAGCCCTCCTCGGCCGTCAGGTCCGCCGAGCGCAGGAGCCGTGCGCCCAGCGCGACCGCCTCGTCGTGCGCCGACGCCACGTCGTCGACGTACAGGTCGAGGTGGATCTGCTGCTGCTCGCCGTGCGGCCAGTCGGGCTGCACGTGGTTCGGTGCGAGCTGGAAGCCGAGTCGAGGCGCGCCATCCACGTAGACCGTGTGCCAGTCGTCCTCCGCCTCGACCGTGCCCCCGAGCAGCCCGGCCCAGAACGAGCTCTCGGCGGTGAGGTCGGCGGCGTCGAACACGGTGATCTGCCTGGTGATCTTCATGCGGGGATGCTTCCAGCGACCACCGACACGCGCCCGTCAGTCGGCGAGCACGTTGACGACCGACCCGGTCACCGCGGGGTCGCCCGTGACGTCGTCCGGCTCGACGCGCGGGGTGACGGCCATGAAGACACCGTGCGCGTCACCGTGCTGGCGCAGGATGAGGAAGCAGGCTTGCGCGTGCACGTCCGCCGACCCGCGCGGCACGGGAGCAGGGGTGCACGTCTTCTCGACGGGCTCGCCGGGCAGGTCCTCGAGCGTCGCCCGCAGCACGGCGCTGACGTCGTCGACCGAGGCGTCGGTCTGCCAGCACGCGACGGTGACGGCATCCATCGCGTCGGCGCAGCCGGTCGCGGTCGTCGCACCGGCGGGTGCGGTGAGCCGCGCGGCCGTCGCGATCGCGTGCTCGTGGCGGCTCTCCTCGACGTGCGCGAGGACACGAGGGACCGCGGTGGCGACGGCGGCGCCCACGGCGGCGACGAGCAGCGCGACGACGAGCACGGGGCGCAGACGGCTCATGAGGACCTATCGGCAGCCGCACCGCACCGCACGAGGCGCGGGACCGGCCCGACCTCGACGACCGTTCATCCACGACGGGTGATCTGCGACGCCGGCGCGTCGGCTCGGATAGGTCTCGTCATCCCGCCCCACGACCCCGAGGACCTCCCATGAGCGACAAGCCCACGATCGTGCTCGTCCACGGCGCCTTCGCCGACGCCTCCGGCTGGGGCGGTGTGATCACCCGCCTGCAGGCGCAGGGCTTCCCGGTGCTCGCGCCGGCCAACCCCTTGCGCGGCGTCGCGACGGACGCTGCCTACGTCCAGTCGGTCCTCCGCACGATCGAGGGTCCGGTGGTCCTCGTCGGCCACTCGTACGGCGGTGCGGTCATCACCAACGCCGCGGTCGGCGTCGACAGCGTCCGGGCCCTCGTCTACGTCGCCGCGTTCGCGCTCGCGGAGGGCGAGTCGGTCGCCGAGGCGCTCGCGCTCGGCGGCGCCCCCGTGGACCTCGGACCGGTGTTCGTCGTCCGGCCGTTCCCGGGCGCGGGGGAGGGGGACGCGGACGGGTACATCAACCCGGCGCTCTTCTCGCAGGCGTTCTGCCAGGACCTCCCGGAGGACGTCGCCGCGGTCATGGCGGTGTCGCAGCGTCCCGCGGCGCTCGCGGGCCTGAGCGAGCCGTCCGGCACGCCCGCGTGGAAGACGCTGCCGAGCTGGTACCTCGTCGGGATCCAGGACCACCTGATCCCCGCGGCCGCCGCCCGGGCGATGGCGGCGCGTGCCGGTGCGACGACCGTCGAGGTCGACAGCTCCCACGTCGCCATGATCAGCCACCCCGACGAGACCACGGCGCTGATCGTCGCGGCCGTCGACGCCACGGCCTGACGACCACGGCCCGACGACCACGGCCTGACGACCACGGCC
>JAEWCA010000188.1 GCA_023390875.1 Actinomycetes bacterium | reverse complement strand
GTCCCGGTCCACGTGCTCGTGCGCCCGCGCGACGGCGGGTTCGACTACACCCCCGCCGAACAGGCGGTCCTGCTCGACGACGTGCGGCGTGCGGTCGACGCGGGCGCCCGCGGGGTCGTCGTCGGCGCGCTCCGTGACGGCGCGGTCGACACGGCGCTCGTCGAGTCGGTGCGCGGCCTCGTCGCCGACGGCGAGGTCACGTTCCACCGGGCGTTCGACACCGTCTCCGACCGGGACGCCGCGCTCGAGCTGCTGGTGGACCTCGGCGTCGACCGCATCCTCACCTCGGGCGGGGCGTCCCAGGCCGGGGACGCGACGGACGAGCTCGCGCGGCTCGTCGCGCTGTCGTCGGGGCGCATCCAGGTCATGGCCGGTGCGGGCGTCACCACCGAGAACGTCCAGCGCGTCCTGACCACGGGCGTCCACGCCGTCCACGCGTCGGCGAAGCGTTCCGTCGAGGAGGTCCAGGCCGTCCGCCTCGGCAGCCGGGCGGACGCCGGGGCGTCGACCCGTGAGATCACCGACGTCGAGCGGGTCCGTGCGCTGCGCGCCGCGGTCGACGCCTTCCGCGCGTCCTGACGTCCGACGTCACGACAGCCGGCCCGCCCCGGCGAGCGGCGGCGCGCCGTCGGCTGCTGGACGGACCTCCCACCGCGACCGGATGAGGCCCAGCAGCAGCCGCATCTGCGCCGCCATGTCCACCGGCTCCCCGCCGTGGACCGGCGTGCGGTCGGGGGTCTCGCCGGCCGCCTCGGCGTCGGCCCGGGCGCACAGCCACTGCACCTGGATGCCGTCCGAGAGCGCGACGACCGTGCGGGCGAGCTGGCGCGACGGTGCGTCGGCGGCGACCGTGCCGACCTCCTTGCCGCGCTCGAGGGCGTCCGTGACGCCGTCGACCGTGAACGTGAGGTGCCCGTGCAGCCACGGGTGGGCGGGGTGGGTGCCGTCGATCGCGCCGACCGTCATCGCGGTGTAGAGGCCGACCATCCCGGGCTTGTCCGCGTTGCCCTCCACCTGCGCGACCCAGATGTCGAAGAGCGCCCACACGTCGTCGGGGTCGCCCATCCGGATCTTGTCGTCGACGTCCCGGCGCTCGAGCACCGCGGCGTTCACCGGCCGCGTCGTCGGGCCGTACGCCCGCGACGGCGTCGTCGACGTGATGGCATGGCACTGCACGGGACAGGACATCCAGCGTTGACCACGACCGACACCCCGACCGACACACCTCTGACGGAGATGACCGTGACCGCCACCCACACCGACCGCGACGAGGCGATCCGCACCCGGGTCGACGAGCTTCTCGCGGGCATGACGCTCGCCGAGAAGGCGGGCCAGCTGACCCAGTACTTCTCGTTCGACCTGCCCGAGGGCGAGCCCGGCGCGGTCGGAGACCTCCCCCAGCGGCCCGGCGAGGTCGACGACGCGCTCGCGCGCGGCGGGGCCGGGTCCCTGCTGTTCGTCACCGACCCGGCGCGGACCAACCGGCTGCAGCGCCAGGCGGTCGAGGGCAGCCGCCAGGGCATCCCGGCGCTGTTCGGGTTCGACGTCATCCACGGCCTGCGCACGATCCTGCCGGTGCCGATCGCGCTCGCCGCGTCGTGGGACCCGGCGACGATCGAGCGCGGCCAGGCGGCCGCCGCCCGCGAGGCCCGTGCCGTCGGCATCCACTGGACGTTCGCGCCGATGGTCGACATCGCGCGCGACCCGCGCTGGGGTCGCATCGTCGAGGGTGCCGGCGAGGACCCGTACCTCGGGTCGGCCGTGGCCGCGGCGCAGGTCCGCGGCTTCCAGGGCCCGCACCTGGGGGCGTCCGAGCGGATCGTCGCCGGTCCCAAGCACTTCGCCGCGTACGGCGCCGCGATCGGCGGCCGGGACTACGACGAGGTCGACGTCTCCGACGCGCAGCTCTGGAACGTGTACCTGCCGCCGTTCAAGGCGGCGGTCGACGCCGGTGCGGGCAACATCATGACGGCGTACATGCCGCTCAACGGCGTGCCCGCGACGGCCAACCGCTGGCTGCTCACCGACGTGCTGCGCGACCAGTGGGGCTTCGAAGGGTTCCTGGTCAGCGACGCCAACGCGGTGCGCAACCTCGTGACGCACGGCTTCGCCGAGGACCTGACCGACGCCGCGGCCCGCGCGGTCGACGTCGGCCTGGACCTCGAGATGGCCATCTCCGACCCCGCGTACGGGCACCTCGCCGAGGCCGTCGAGGCCGGGCGCGTCAGCGTCGAGGCCGTCGACGCGTGCGTCCGGCGCATCCTCGAGGTCAAGCTGCGCCTGGGCCTGTTCGAGGACCCGTACGTCGACGAGGACCGCGCCCGCGTCGTGCTCGCCGACCCCGCGCACCGCGAGGTCGCCCGCGAGGCTGCCCAGCGGTCGGCCGTGCTGCTGCGCAACGACGGCGGTCTGCTCCCGCTGCACGCGGACGCGCTCGGCAGCGTCGCGGTCATCGGTCCGCTCGCCGACTCGAAGCGCGACACCCTCGGCCCGTGGGTCTTCGACTACGACCTCGACGAGACCGTCACCGTGCTCGACGGCCTGCGTGCCCGCCTCGGCGACGCCGTCCGGTACGCACCCGGCGTGCGCCCGGCCCACCGCACGTTCCCGTCGATGTTCGAGATGTTCCCCGGCAACGCGGTCGTCGACCCCGAGGGGTTCGACGACGAGGCCGAGCTCGCGCGCGCCGTCGAGCTGGCCCGCGCGAGCGACGTCGCCGTCGTCGTGGCCGGCGAGTGGCAGGGCATGATTGGCGAGGCCGCCTCCCGGTCATCCCTCGACCTCCCGGGCCGCCAGCTCGAGCTGCTGCAGGCCGTCGCCGCGACCGGCACCCCCGTGGTCCTGCTCGTCATGAACGGCCGGCCGCTCGACCTGCGCTGGGCCGCCGAGCACGTGCCGGCCATCCTCGACGTCTGGTACCCGGGTACGCAGGGCGGGACCGCGGTCGCCGACCTGCTGCTCGGTGACGTCGCACCCGGCGGGAAGCTGCCGTTCACGTGGCCGCGGACGGTCGGCCAGGTCCCGATGATCTACTCGCACACCACGTCGTTCGAGCCGCAGAACCAGGGCCGGCGGTACTGGGACGAGGAGAGCACGCCGCTGTTCCCGTTCGGGTTCGGGCTGAGCTACGGCACGTTCACGTACTCCGACGTGACGCTCTCGCGCGAGACCGTCTCGCAAGGCGAGTCGGTCACCGTCACGGTCACCGTGACGAACACGGGCGACCGCGACGGCGACGAGGTCGTGCAGCTCTACCTGCACCAGCGGCACGGCACCGCCGCACGACCCGTCCGCGAGCTCAAGAGGTTCCGGCGGATCCACCTGGCCGCGGGCGAGTCCCGGACGGTCGACCTGACGATCGGTCCGGACGAGCTGCGCTACTGGAACGCCGCCGCGCGCGGCTTCGTGGTCGACGCGGCGACGTTCGACGTGGCGGTCGGCGGCGACTCCACGGCGCCGTTCACCGCGGCGTTCACGACCACGGCC
>JAEWCA010000105.1 GCA_023390875.1 Actinomycetes bacterium | reverse complement strand
CAGCCTGGCGGCGGCCGCGGCGGCGTCGAGGCCGTACCGGCGCGGGTCCCCCAGCGCGTCGCCGACGAGCGCGCCGGCCAGCGTGAACAGGTTCCACATCACGAACACGCCGACGCCCGTCCACCAGAACCCCACCCGGGCCGCGGCCGGGTCGCGCTGCGCGGTCGCGACCGCGGTGGACTCGTCGATCGTGAGCTGCGCGGCGAGGGGCTTGCGCCAGCGGCGCGCGCGCAGCAGGGGAGCGACCTGGGGGCCGTACAGGCCGTTGCGGACGCCGAGCAGCCCGGCCGTGGCGATCGCCGCCCCCGCAGCGCCGCCGGCGCCGCGCACGCCCACGAACGCGAACTGGGAGCCGCCCGAGAACATCAGCAGGCTGAGGGCCATGGTCTGGGGGAGGGACAGGCCCGCGGCGACGGACAGCGCCCCGAACGACACGCCGTAGAGGCCGGTCGCGACCGACACCGAGACGGCCTGACGGACCGCGACCCGGCGGGCGTCGTCGGCGGGTCGGCTCACGCGGGCCACTGTCGCACACCGGCGCGCGCCGGTCGGACCGCGGCGGGTGCACGACCTGTCGCTGCCGCCCCGCGGCGGTGTCGCGCACCCGGCCGTCGTTCGCCGGACCCGACGGCCTGCGTCAGAGCGCGACGTACGTCGTCTCGAGGTACTCCTCGATGCCCGCCTCGCCGCCCTCCCGGCCCAGCCCGGAGGCCTTGACGCCGCCGAACGGGGCGCTCGCGTCCGACACCATGCCGCGGTTGACGCCGAGCATCCCGGTCTCGACGGACTCGGCCAGGCGCAGCACGCGTGCGACGTCGCGCGTGTAGGCGTACGCGACGAGCCCGAACGGCGTGCCGTTCGCGAGCTCGACGCCCTCCTCCTCGGAGCCGAACGTCACCACGGGCGCGACCGGTCCGAAGATCTCCTCGGTGACGAGCCGCAGCCCGGGGTCGACGCGGTCGAGGACGGTCGGGTTGTAGAAGTAGCCGGGCCGGTCGGGCCGGTCGCCGCCGATGCGGACGCGGGCGCCGGCGTCGGCGGCCTGCGACACGACCTCCTCCACGCGGTCCACCGCCGACTTCTCGATGAGCGGCCCGACCGTCGTGCCGCTGTCGGCGCCGTGGCCGACGACGAGCTTGTCGAACGCGGCGGTGAGCCGCTCCGTGAAGTCGTCGGCGATCCCGCGCTGCACGAGGAACCGGTTGGCCGCGACGCACGTCTGGCCCGCGTTCCGCATCTTCGCGGCGACGGCGCCCTCGACCGCCGCGTCGACGTCGGCGTCGTCGAACACGAGGAACGGCGCGTTCCCGCCGAGCTCCATCGACGTGCGCAGGATGTTGTCGGAGGCGAGCTTGAGCAGGTTCGCGCCGACCTCGGTGGACCCGGTGAACGAGAGCTTGCGCAGCCGCGGGTCGGCGAGCAGGGGACCGGACACGGACCGCGCGGACGCCGACGGCACGACGTTGATGACGCCCGCGGGCAGTCCGCGCTCGACGAGCTCGGCCCGGATGATCTCGGCGACGAACGCGGTGGTGAGCGGCGTGAGCTGCGCGGGCTTGACGACGACGGGACAGCCGGCGGCGAGCGCGGGCGCGACCTTGCGGGCGATCATCGCGATCGGGAAGTTCCACGGCGTGATGAGCAGCGCGGGGCCGACGGGCCGGCGCAGCACGAGCTGGTGGTTGGTGCCCGACGGCGCCCGGCGGGCCAGGCCGTCGAGGCGCACCGCCTGCTCGGAGTACCACCGCACGTAGTCCGCGGCGTACGCGACCTCCGCGCGCGACTCGGCCAGCGGCTTGCCGCCCTCGGCCGTGACGAGCGACGCGATGTCCTCGGTGCGCGCCGTGATCGTCTCGAACACGGCCCGCAGCAGCTCGGCCCGCTGCCGGGGCGCGACGGCCCGCCACGCGGGGAACGCGGCGTCGGCGGCCGTGAGCGCGTCGAGCGCGTCCTGCTCGCCGCCGTCGGCGACGTCGAACAACGTCTCCGTGGTCGCGGGGTCGGCGACCTCGAACGTGCGACCGCTCCGCGCGGGGCGCCACGCCCCGTCGACGAGGATCTCGGTGGGGACGTGGGCGGCGACTGTCGGGGGCAGCGACGGGGTCATCCGCACAGTGTCGCGCGCACCCGACGGCCGCACCTGCCGAACTCGGTCCCGGTCCGTGAGTCGTCGTCGGCACGCGGTCGCGGCGGACCTATCCTGGGCGCCATGACCGACACCGCCGCCGTCGTCGAGACCCCCTACGAGGACCTCCTGAGGCTCGTGATGGCGACCGGGACGCCGAAGTCCGACCGCACCGGGACCGGCACGCGCAGCGTGTTCGGGCACCAGATGCGGTTCGACCTGTCGGCCGGGTTCCCGCTGGTCACGACCAAGCGCGTGCACCTGCGGTCGGTGGCCTACGAGCTGCTGTGGTTCCTGCGCGGCGAGTCGAACGTGCAGTGGCTCCGCGACCACGGCGTGACCATCTGGGACGAGTGGGCCGACGCGGACGGGGAGCTCGGGCCCGTGTACGGCGTGCAGTGGCGCAGCTGGCCGACGCCGGACGGGGGCCACGTCGACCAGATCGCTCAGCTCGTCGAGAACCTCAAGCGCGACCCGGACTCGCGCCGGCACATCGTGTCGGCCTGGAACGTCGCCGACATCCCGTCGATGGCGCTCGCGCCGTGCCACGCGTTCTTCCAGTTCCACGTGGCCGACGGGAAGCTGTCGTGCCAGATCTACCAGCGCTCCGCCGACCTGTTCCTCGGCGTCCCGTTCAACATCGCGTCGTACGCGCTGCTCACGCACATGGTCGCGCAGCAGACCGGGTACGACGTCGGCGACCTCGTCTGGACCGGCGGCGACTGCCACGTGTACGACAACCACGTCGAGCAGGTGACCGAGCAGCTCTCGCGCGAGCCGTTCCCGCTGCCCACGCTGCAGCTGCGCAAGGCAGCGTCGATCTTCGACTACACGTTCGAGGACATCGAGGTCGTCGGCTACCAGCACCACCCCGGCATCAAGGCGCCGGTGGCGGTGTGATCGGTCTCGTCTGGGCGCAGACGCCGGACGGGGTGATCGGTCGGGACGGCACGCTGCCGTGGCGTCTCCCGGAGGACCTGGCCCGGTTCCGCACGCTCACGTCCGGCCACCCCGTGATCATGGGCCGCGCCACGTGGGAGTCGCTGCCCGCCCGGTTCCGGCCGCTGCCGGGTCGGGACAACATCGTGCTGTCGCGGACCGCCGGCTACGTGGCCGAGGGTGCGCACGTGGTCGCCGGGCTCGACGAGGCTCTCGCGCTCGTCGGCGACCGCGACGCCTGGGTCATGGGCGGCGGCGCGGTGTACGCCGAGGCGCTGCCACGCGCCGCCCGCGTCGAGGTCACCGTCGTCGACACGTCCGTCGACGACGGCGACACGTGGGCGCCCGCGCTCGACCCCGCACGCTGGCGTCGTGTCGCGTCGGACCCGTGCGACGGCTGGCGCACGTCGTCCGCCGACGGCCTGAGGTTCCGGTTCGACACGTACGAGCCGGTCCCGGCCTGATCGCGGGACCCGTCGGCCCGTGGGCGGCGACGTCGGCCCGGGTGCCTGGGCGGTACCGTGGCCCCATGCCGCACGTCACCGACACCACGCGCCCGTTCGGGCGGGTCCTGACCGCGATGGTCACGCCGATGACCACCGACGGAGCCGTGGACCTCGAGGCCACCGTCCGCCTCGCGCGGCACCTCGTCGACGCCGGCAACGACGGCCTCGTGCTGTCCGGCACCACCGGCGAGGCGTCCACCACGCACGCCCCTGAGAAGGCCGAGATCGTGCAGGCTGTGGTCGAGGCCGTCGGCGACCGTGCCTACGTGCTCGCCGGCGCCGGCTCGAACGACACCGCGCACGCCGTCCGGATGGCCGAGCAGGCCGCGGAGGCCGGCGCGCACGGCCTGCTCGTCGTCGCGCCCTACTACTCGCGTCCGTCGCAGGCGGGCGTGCTGGCGCACTTCGAGGCCGTCGCCGGCGCCACGGACCTGCCCGTCATGCTCTACGACGTGCCCGGCCGCACCGGCGTCCGGCTCGCCCCCGCCACGATCGAGGCCGCCGCCGCGCACCCGCGCGTCGTCGCGATGAAGGACGCCGCCGGCGACCCGTACGCAGCGGCCCGCGCGATCAGCCGTACCGGCCTCGCCTGGTACTCGGGCGACGACAGCCTGCTCCTGCCGCTGCTCGCTGTGGGCGGCGTCGGCATCGTCGGCGTCGCGACCCACGTCGCGGCCGCGCAGGTCGCCGCCGCCGTCCGCGCCTGGGAGGCCGGCGACCACGCCGAGGCCCTGCGCGTCTTCCTCACCATCGCCCCCGCGATCGACGCCGTCAACGGTGCCGGCTTCCAGGCCGTCGCCGCCAAGGCCGCGCTCGAGATCTCGGGACACCTGCCCACCCGCGCCGTGCGCCTGCCGCTCGTCGCCGCCTCGGACGACGAGCTCGAGACGATCCGGGCCGGCCTGCGCGCCGCCGGGCTGCTCGACATCGCGCTCCGCTGACCCCAGGAGACCCATTGAGTCACCCGCACCCCGAGCTCGCCCTGCCGCCGGCCCTGGCCGACGGCGCACTGCGCGTCGTCGCACTGGGAGGGCTCGGTGAGGTCGGCCGCAACATGGCCGTCCTCGAGTACGCCGGACGTCTGCTCGTCATCGACTGCGGCGTCCTGTTCCCCGAGGACCACCAGCCCGGCGTCGACCTGATCCTCCCGGACTTCGACTACATCCGGGACCGCCTCGACGACATCGAGGCGATCGTCCTCACGCACGGGCACGAGGACCACATCGGCGCCGTGCCGTACCTGCTGCGGCTGCGCAACGACATCCCGCTGGTCGGGTCGCAGCTCACGCTCGCGTTCGTCGAGGCGAAGCTCAAGGAGCATCGCATCGCACCGCTCACGCTCGCGGTCCGCGAGGGGCAGACCGAGAAGCTCGGCGTGTTCGAGTGCGAGTTCGTCGCCGTCAACCACTCCATCCCGGACGCGCTCGCCGTCGCGGTGCGCACCCCGGCCGGGACCGTGCTGCACACCGGCGACTTCAAGATGGACCAGCTGCCGCTCGACGGCCGCATCACCGACCTGCGCGCGTTCGCGCGGCTCGGCGAGCAGGGCGTCGACCTGTTCATGGTCGACTCCACGAACGCGGAGGTCCCCGGGTTCGTCGCGCAGGAGCGCGGCATCGGACCGGTGCTCGACGGCGTGTTCGCCGACTCCACGAAGCGCATCATCGTCGCGTCCTTCGCGTCGCACGTGCACCGCGTGCAGCAGGTGCTCGACGCCGCGCACGCGCACGGTCGCCGGGTCGCGCTCGTCGGCCGGTCCATGGTCCGCAACATGGCCATCGCGTCCGACCTCGGCTACCTGCACGTCCCCGAGGGCGTGCTCATCGACCTCAAGCAGGTCGACCAGCTGCCCGACGACGAGATCGTGCTCATGTGCACCGGGTCGCAGGGCGAGCCGATGGCGGCCCTGTCGCGGATCGCGAACAACGACCACAAGGTGTCCGTCGGTCCCGGCGACACCGTGATCCTCGCGTCCTCCCTGATTCCCGGGAACGAGAACGCCGTGTTCCGGGTCATCAACGGCCTCACGCGGCTCGGTGCGCGCGTCGTGCACTCCGGCAACGCGAAGGTGCACGTGTCCGGGCACGCGAGCGCCGGCGAGCTCCTGTACTGCTACAACATCCTCAAGCCCCGCAACGTCATGCCCGTGCACGGCGAGGTCCGGCACCTCGTCGCGAACGCGGCGCTCGCGGTGCAGACCGGCGTCCCGGCCGACCGCGTGGTGCTCGCGGAGGACGGGGTCGTCGTCGACCTGGTCGACGGCAAGGCGTCCGTCGTCGGGGCCGTGCCCTGCGGCTACGTGTACGTGGACGGGTCGAGCGTCGGCGGCATCACCGAGGCCGAGCTCAAGGACCGGCGCATCCTCGGCGACGAGGGCTTCATCTCGATCTTCGCCGTGGTGAGCTCCGCCGACGGGAAGGTGCTCGCCGGCCCGCAGATCCACGCGCGCGGGTTCGCCGAGCAGGACCACGTGTTCGAGGACATCCTCCCGGACCTCACGCGGGCCCTCGAGGAGGCGGCGCTCACCGGCGCGACGGACACGCACCAGCTGCAGCAGGTGATGCGCCGCGTCGTCGGGCGCTGGGTGTCCAACCGACTGCGTCGCCGGCCGATGATCATCCCGGTGGTCGTCGAGGCGTAGCGCGCCCTCCGGACACGGCACGTCGGCCGACCGCGTCCGCCGGTCGGCGAGCCGATCGGTCAGCCGGCCGACGGCATCCGCCGGCTGGTCCGGTCAGCCCGGTCGGGTCGTCGCCCTGTCGGTGTCCCGCACGACGTCGCCGTCCGTGACGTCCTCGGCACTCACCGCGACCGTCACCTCGCCCGCGGGCACCGCGGTGCTCGTCGAGGCACCTCGGCGGGAGGCCGCGGCCGAGCCGACGAGGATGAGCACGGTCGCGACGACGACCGTGACGGTGATCGGCTCGTCGAGGACCAACGCGCCCAGGCCGACGGCCACGATCGGGTTGAGGTAGGCGACGAGCGTCGAACGCGCGGCTCCCACCTCGGCGATGAGCCGGAAGAACAGCACGAACGCCAGTGCCGTGCAGAGCGCACCGAGGAGCGCGAGCGACAGGACCGCGTCGGCGGTGGGCCACGGGTGCGGGCCGGTGAGCAGCACGACGGGCAGGTAGGCGAGCGCCGTGAGGCCGAGGCACGCGGTGGTGAGCGGGATCGCCGGGACGTCGCGCAGGTGGCGGTCGGCGATGATCGGCGCGGAGGCGTACCCGAGAGCCGCGAGCAGCACCTGGGCGACGGCCCACGGGTCGTCCGCGCCGGCGCCAGGTCCGAGCAGCAGGGCCACGCCGCCGAGCGCGACGAGCAGGCCGACCCACCGCACGAGCGCGACGCGCTCCCGGTCGACGATGCGCCCGAGCACGACGGCCGCGATGGGGACCGTCGCGATGAGCAGCCCGGTGAGCGAGCTGGAGAGCGTGCGCTCGGCGTTCGACAGCAGGATCCAGGGGCCGACGATCTCGAGCACGGCGAACGCGGCGACGGCCGGCCAGTGCCCGCGGAGCACGCGCAGCCCGCCCGCGCGCCACGCGAACGGGACGAGCAGCAGCGCGCCGAGACCGGTGCGCACGAACACCACGGTCGCGGGCGTGACCTCGCCGACGGCGACCTTGATGAGCAGGTAGGGGACGCCCCAGATGAGGCCCATCGACAGCAGGAGGATCCATCCGCGACGGCTCACGGCTCGACCGTCCGGGGGAGGTGGGTGCGCATGCCGTCACAGTAGGCGTGACCGCCCACATCGACCGCAGGGATAACCGTCACCGACCGTCGACCTCCTGCCAGCGTCCGGCGGCCGGGCGAACCCGCAGGTCAGGGCGCCGAGGTGGCGTCGGTCCGGAACGCGGCGCGGTGCTGGTGCGGGCTCGTGCGGTACCGGTCGGCGAAGTGCAGCCGCATGGCGGCGCTGCTGCCGAACCCCGCGCGGCGCGCGACGGTCTCGACCGGGTCGTCCGTCGTCTCGAGCAGCACCCGCGCGCGGCTGAGGCGCTGGTGCAGCAGCCACTGCGTCGGGCTCGTGCCCGTGCGCGCGCGGAACCGGCGGGTGAACGTGCGGCGCGAGAGGTGCACGGCGCCGGCCCACGTGTCGAGGTCGACGGGCCGGTCGAGGCGGGTCTGCGCCCACGCCATCGCGTCGTCGACCGCGTCCCCGTGGCCGCTCGGGACGACGGGCGCGGGGATGAACTGCGCCTGCGACCCGTCGCGGTGCGGCGCGAGGACGAGCGAGCGGGCGACCTCGGTGGCGACCCGAGCGCCGAGGTCGGTGCGCACGACGTGCAGGCAGCAGTCGAGCGCGGCGGCGACCCCGGCGGACGTGAGGACGTCGCCGTGGTCGCTCCACAGCACGTCGGACCGCACGTGCACCGCGGGGTAGCGGGCGGCGAGCCGAGGGGCGGCGTGCCAGTGCGTGGCC
>JAEWCA010000094.1 GCA_023390875.1 Actinomycetes bacterium | reverse complement strand
CCCCCCCCCCCCCCCACCCGCACGGCGGTCGTCGCGGCCGTCGTCCTGGCTCTGACCGCGACCGGGGCGACCAGCGTGCCGCCCGCGACGGTCCCCAGCGGCGCACGCTCGGCCGACGCGGGTCCGAGCAGCCGGCCGCAGCTGGACGTCGAGAAGACGAAGCTCGTCGCGAGCCGGTCCCTCAAGGCCGCGGGCGCTCCCCGCTCGGCGGCGGCGGCGATGCCGTCGGTGCATCCGGACGACGCGTCCTGGCCCGGTGCGGCGACGCTGACCCTCGACGGCACGAAGAGGTCCGTGAAGGCGGGCCCGGTGACGCTGCGGCGCGACGGTGACGAGGCTGCCTCGTCCGACGCGACCGTGAAGGTCCTCGACCAGGACGTCGCGGTCGACGCGGGCGTGGACGGCATGCTCCTCACACTCGACGCGGCGACGGCGAAGGATCCGACCGGGCTCGAGCTGAGCATCGACTACTCGACGTTCGCGGGGGCCTACGGCGCCGACTGGGCGTCGCGTCTGCGCGTCGTCCGGCTCCCCGCGTGCGTCCTGGAGACGCCCGAGAAGCCGGAGTGCCAGGTCCAGACGCCGGTCGAGTCGAGCAACGACCTCGCGAGCTCGACCGTCGTCGCCGACCTCGGCGACAGCGCGACGGCACCTGAGCCGACGGTCCCAGCGCCCACGCCCACCGCGACTCCCGAGGAGCGGGCGACCGCCGTGCCGACCTCCTCGCCGATGCCCAGCGCCTCGGCGACCCCGACCACGTCACCAACGCCGCCCACGTCGCCAGCGCCGACCCCGTCAGCCACGCCGGAGCCCACGACGACCATCGCGCCGAGCCTCTCGGGCGACACGACCGCGCGCGGCGCTGGGCCGTCCGTGCGGAGCGTCGCGTCGATGTCGCGATACGGGACCGCGACTCCGGACGCAGTCATCCGGTCCGTCTCCGCGAAGTCGTCGGTGCGCGCGGCATCCGCCGGCACGGTCGGCGTCCTCGCACTGACGGCCGGCACCTCCGGCCCGTCGGGCAACTTCGGCGCGAGCCCGCTGTCGCCGTCGTCCACGTGGAACGTCTCGCCGCAGACCGGCGATTTCACGTGGTCGTACCCGATCAAGACCCCGCCGGCGGCGGCCGGACCCGAGCCGGAGCTCGCGCTCGGCTACTCGTCGGGCTCGCTCGACGGCCGAGTCGCCGGCCAGAACACGCAGACGTCGTGGATCGGCGACGGCTGGGACCTGTCGACGGGCTTCATCGAGCGCAAGTACGTCCCCTGCGCGCAGGACCGCACCGGCGCGAACAACGCCTCGGGCACGGTGACGGGCGACCTGTGCTGGTCAAGCTACAACGCGACGATGGCGTTCGGTGGCCGCGGCGGTGAGCTCGTCAAGGACGCCACGAGCGGCGCCTGGAAGCTCAAGGACGACGACGGCACGCGCATCGAGCTGCTCACCGGTGCCGGCAACAGCGACAACAACGGCGAGTACTGGAAGGTCACGACGCCGGACGGCACCCAGTACTTCTTCGGCCGGGGCAAGCGCTCGACGTCGGACACGACTCCCCTCAACTCGACGTGGCTCGTGCCCGTCTACGGCAACCACCCCGGCGAGCCGTGCTACGCCGCGACGTTCGCGGCCTCGATCTGCCTGCAGGCGTGGCGGTGGAACCTCGAGTACGTCGTCGACGTGCACGGGAACTCGATGACGTACGTGTACACGAAGGAAGAGAACAAGTACACGCGCAACAACGGGTCTGGCGTCAACACGTACACGCGCGGCGGGTACCTCGACCACATCGAGTACGGGCAGCGCGCGGGATCGGAGTCGGCGGCGCGGGCGCCCCAGCGGGTCGACTTCACCGTGGCGGAGCGCTGCATCCCGTCGGGTGCGATCACGTGCGACCCCGCGCAGCTCACCGCGGCGAATGCGGCGTCGTGGCCGGACGTTCCGTTCGACCTCATCTGCGACGGCACGACGTGCCCGACGAGCCCGTCGTTCTTCACGCGCAAGCGCCTCACGTCGATCACGACGAAGGTCTGGACGGGCGAGGCGTACCAAGACGTCGACTCGTTCACGCTGGAGCACACGTACCCCGACCCGGGTGATACGACGAGCCCGTCGCTGTGGCTCGCGTCGATCCAGCAGAAGGGCCTCGTCGGCACGGCGATCACGGTGCCGAAGATTCAGTTCACGGGCACCCAGATGGCGAACCGTGTCGACACGCTGGGCGACCAGGCGCCGCCGATGAACCGGTATCGGATCACGGCGATCGACACCGACACCGGCGGCAAGCTCTCGGTGAACTACACGCCGAAGGACTGCGCGGCCGGCAACCTGCCGGCGTCGCCCGACACGAACACCCGGCGCTGCTTCCCGGCCATGTGGACGCCACCGGACAACTCGGCGGGTCAGGCGCGGCTCGAGTACTTCCACAAGTACCTCGTCGAGTCGGTCGTCTCGAACGGCGGCGCGCTCGACTCGAGCGTGCCGACGGAGACCCGGTACTCGTACGTCGACACCCCCGCGTGGCACTACGACGACAGCCCGCTCGTCGACCCCGCGATGCGGACGTGGGGCGAGTACCGCGGGTTCGGCACGGTCGACGTCGTCACCGGTGCCACGAACACCGCGCAGCTGCGCAGCCGGACGCGGTTCTTCCGCGGCATGAACGGCGACCGCACCGCGACCGGCACCCGGGCGGTGAGCATCGAAGGCATCGCGGACGACGAGCAGCTCAACGGCTTCACCCGCGAGCAGATCACGTACGACGGTGCCGCAGAGGTCGCCGGCGTCCTCAGCACGCCGTGGGCGTCCGTCAGCGCGACCGGCGCCGACGGCACCAAGGCGTTCCTGCTCGACACGGCCGTCACGGAGGCCCGGACGACCGCAGCCGCCCTGCCGGGTGGCAAGCGCACGACCAGGACGACGACGACGTTCGACACGACGTACGGCCTGCCGCTCCAGCGCGACGACCAGGGCGACCTGGCAACCACCGCCGACGACAAGTGCACGCGCCTCGAGTACGCACGGAACACCACGGCGAACATCGTCACGACGGTCAGCCGCAGCGAGACGGTCGGCGTCTCGTGCGCCGCGACCCCGAGCCGCCCCGCGGACGTGCTGAGCGACTCCCGCACGCTGTACGACGGCGGCGCGTTCGGAGCCGCGCCGACGCGCGGCCTCGTGACAGGCGCGCAGGAGCTGTCGGGGTACAACGGCTCGACACCGACCTACCTCATGCGTGCGACCTCCGCGTACGACGCGCAGGGTCGAGTCACGGGCGTGTCCGACGCGCTCGGCCGGGTCACGACCACCGAGTACGTCCCCGCGACGGGCGGGCCGCTGACGAGCACCACCGCGACGACCCCCGACCCGGACGGCACTGGCCCTCTGACGGCCCTTTCGACGACGACGGTGTTCGAGCCGACGCGCGGCGCGGCCGTCTCGCAGACGGACCCGAACGGCAAGGTGACGTCGGCGACCCTCGACGCGCTCGGCCGCACCACCGAGGTGTGGATGGCCGACCGCCCCACGAGCAAGTCCCCGAGCGTCAAGTACTCGTACACGGTGAACGCCGGCGGCGTGAACGCGATCTCGACGAGCTCGCTGACGGCCGCCGAGACGTACCGGACGGGCGTCGTGCTGTACGACGGCCTGCTCCGGCCGCGTCAGACCCAGTCGCCATCCGCGTCGCAGGTCGAGAAGGGCCGCGTCGTCACGGACACGATCTACGACAGCCGTGGCCTGGTGGTCCAGGAGAACGAGTCGTGGTGGGCCGCGGGCGACCCGTCCACGTCGATCGTCGTCCCGACCGAGGCGGTCCCCGGACGCTCACGCTCGGAGTACGACGGCGCCGGACGCAAGACGCGAGAGATCTTCGAGGTCGCGGAGAAGGCGAAGTGGGAGACCACGACGACGTACGGCGGTGACCGCGTCACCGTCGACCCACCCACCGGCGCCACCCCGACCACCACGATCGTCGACGCGCAGGGCCGCACCACGCAGCTCGTCGAGTACCTGGGGTCCTCGCCGACCGGCACGTCCACCACGACGTCCTACAGCTACGACCGGTCCGACCAGCTCACGTCAGTCGCGGACACGGTGGGCAACCGTTGGACGTTCGAGTACGACACGCTCGGCCGGCAGGTCGCGTCGAACGACCCCGACAAGGGCCGGACAACGTCGACCTACGACAACGCCGACCAGCTGCTCACCACCACGGACGCACGCGGCGTGACGCTCGCGATGACATACGACGCTCTGGGCCGCCAGACCAGCGTCCGCGACGGATCCGCCACCGGCGCGCTGCGGACGTCGTACGTCTACGACACCGTCGCCAAGGGTCAGCTCACGTCGGCCACCCGGCACGACGGCGGCGCGTCGTACACGTCGGCCGTCACCGGGTACGACGACGCGTACCGCCCGCTCGGTGAGTCGTTGACGATCCCGTCCACCGAAGGCGCGCTCGCCGGGACCTACACGACGCGTTACGCCTACACGATCGACGGGCAGCTCAAGAGCACGTCGCTGCCCGCCATCGGTAACCTCAAGGCTGAGACCGTCACCACCAGCTACGACGGCGCGAACATGCCCGAGTGGATGAGCGGCGGCGTCGGCTGGGGCGTCTACGTCGCCGCGACGCGGTACTCCCCGTACGGCGAGCTCCTGCAGCAGGACCTCGGCAACTCGAAGTCCATCCAGCTCAAGTACAAGTACGACGACGGCACGCGCCGGCTCGGCGGCTCCTGGGTGTACCGCGAGGGCACCGCGGGCTTCGACCGCGCGGCGACGTACACGTACGACGACGCGGGCAACCCGACGGCGGTGATCGACGCCCCGACCGTGCCGGGTGCGCAGGTCGACGCGCAGTGCTACAGCTACGACGGGCTGAGGCGCCTGACGGAGGCGTGGACGAACAACACCGCGTCCTGCCCTGCGACCCCCTCGCTCGCCGGCTGGGGTGGTGCGGCGCCGTACTGGAACAGCTACTCGTACGACGCCATCGGCAACCGGACGGGCAGCGTGTCCCACACCCCCGGTGGTACCTACGCTGCGACCTACAGCTACCCGGCTGCGCAGTCGGCCCGTCCGCACGCGGTGTCGAGCTTCAGCCAGCAGGTCCAGGGCGGAGCGAGCACCTGGACGTACGGATATGACGCGGCCGGCAACACGACCTCGCGGCAGCAGGGCTCGAACGCGGCGCAGACGCTCACGTGGGACGCCGAGGGCCGTGTCGCCTCGGTCGCCGCGGCGGCGTCCGGCACTGACACGTACCTGTACGACGCGGCGGGTTCGCGTCTGGTGCGTCGTCAGGGCGGTTCGCGCACGGTGTACCTGCCGGGTGGTCAGGAGGCGACGGTCGACGCCGCCGGCGCGGTCTCGGCGGTGCGGTACTACTCCTTCGGCGGGCAGACCGTCGCGGTCCGCACCGGTCCGAAGGGGTCGGACGTCTCGAGCATCATCAGCGACCCGCAGGGGACCGCGGAGATGGTGGTGCAGAACGTCACCAACACGCTGACGCAGCGTCGTGACGACCCGTTCGGCAACCCGCGTGGGCTGCAGCCCGCGTCGTGGCCGGGTGATCGCGGGTTCGTCAACCAGCCCAAGGACGCCACGGGCTTCGTGCAGATGGGGGCGCGGTACTACGACTCCCTGATCGGGCGCTTCTTGTCGGTGGACCCTGTGATGGACCTGGGTGCCCCGCAGCAGTGGGCCGCGTACTCGTACGCCAGCAACAACCCGGTGACGTTCTCCGACCCCAGCGGCCTGCTGCCGGGGTGGGCGAAGAAGGTCGGCGGGAAGCTGTCCAGCTGGGGCAAGTCCGCAGGCAAGTGGATCGACAAGCACCAGGCCGACATCGTCGGGTTCGCCGTCGGTGCCGTCGCCGGTGGTGCGTGTCTGTTCGTCACGGGTGGTTGGGGGTCGGTCGCCTGCTTCGCGGCGGCCGGTGCGGCCGCTTCGGCGGCGTCGAACCTGTGGCGGACCAAGGTGCAGAAGACCCAGGCGTTCTCCTGGTCCGGGTTCGCGACCGAGGTCGGGGTCGGGGCGGCCATCGGGGCCATCCCCGGTCTGGGGAAGGTCGCCATGGAGATTCCTGCCGTGCGCGGGGCGGTGACTGCGGCGACCCGGCCGATCAAGGGGGCCGTCGCGCGGGTCACCCAGAGTCTGCTGCGCGGTGGCGGGGGCAAGCCCAAGCCCGCCCTGGAGGCGGGAGGCGCCAAGCCCGCGGCCCCGAAGAACCCGGCGAAGGGGTCCACCGACGCCCCGTCCAGCCCGAAGGGTGAGTCGTGCACGGCAGGAGCGATGTCGTTCGCCGGTGCGACGTTGGTGCTGATGGGAGATGGCACCCGCAAGGCGATCGCGGACATCAAGGTAGGCGACACGGTGATCGCGTCTGATCCCTACACCGGTGAGCAGAAGGCCAAGCGGGTCGAGCACGTCTTCGTGCACACAGACACCCTGACGGACCTGGTCATCGGCGGCGCCGTGGTCACCACGACCGAGGACCATCCGTTCTGGTCGGTCACCGACGCCCAGTTCGAGCGGGCAGATGAGCTCGCCCCCGGCGAGCTTGTCCTGTCGTCCGACGGGCGCGAGGTTCCCGTGCAGGGCGTACGGCCAGCCACCGCCCACAACGCCCTCGCATACAACCTCTCCGTCGCCGAAATCCACACCTACTATGTGCTGGCGGGCGAAACGTCGGTCCTGGTACACAATTGCGCTGCGCCGAACATCCGGGTTTCGCCCATGTCAGATGACTGGGCCACGAAGGGCGCCCACATGCATGTTGGAAGTTCCGAAGTTCGAGTTTTCCCGACAGGTGACGGCGGCGTGGGATTCGAAGGCCTGCGCATGAGCAATGGAATGGCAAGCACTCGAGACGTGCTCACGGCGCGCGATGCGATCATGGGTAGTCCCGCGTTGCGAGATGACCTCATGAGTAAGGCGCGATCTGCCATGACGGAGATGAACGATCACAACTGGGGCAACTCCGTCAACAGAGCAGCCGAGATGAACTTTCTGATCAAAGCGCTGGAGAAGATCGAGTGAGCACAATTGAGTTCCTCGCTGCCGTTTCCGAGACGGGATCGGTAGCGGGTGTGGGTCTCGGCTCCTCGCCAGAGGAGATTCACGGCGCATTGGGCGACCAATGTGTCGCTGATAAGAGAAAGCGATCTCTGCGCGTGGATTATGGAATTGTTGAGTTCAATCTATTCGGGGGGCGTTGCGAGACGATTGCCGTGCAGGTTCATCGACTGGCAAGCGGAAAGGAGGGCTTGGTTCCCGACCTCCTGAGACCGCATTTCGCGGCTTTGCCGGTGCGGGTTTTGTTCGATGAACTGCGAAATGAGATCGAACGCGATGGCCCGTTCCGCTTGGAGAAGCTTCAAGGGCAGTACGGGTATCAACGCTATCGCATGAGGAATTCCCATGTTAATTTTTACGTTGTGGACGAGGTCGCGTCCGATCGAGACGTCATGGCGCCCGGTGATCTGTGGTCGATCATGATCTCTTCCCGCGGGTAGAAGTGGTCCACGTGCGGCCGACTTGGCGTGCAGAATCGAAGTTTGGTCCGACACCCTGAACCAGTTCAAGCCGCGGCGGCTTTGACGCATCCATCCGGCATCCACGCCTTAATGCCCATCGTAGAATTGAAGCGTTCTGAAACCGATAACCGTGGGACATCGAACTCACTCCTCATCCCGACAAGCGGCGCCCCGGGGCGCCCGAGGCGTGAGCCGAACCGATGCGAGTGCAGGGCGGTAGGCGGGAGGGCCGCTCGCGAATCCCGCGATCGGGGATCGATGTAGTCCGAATCGGACCCGGGCCAAGCTCTACGCCACACGCGGTGGCTGGGATCTGCCGGCTGGCAACGCGAGTGTCCGATTGACCAACCTGCCTGGGCCGTACATCTAGATCGACTCGCTTGCAAGAATCTCGACCTGCTTTCGATTGAAGATCGATACTTCCGAGGAACGGGAGGCCAAGATGATGCGGGTAAACGACAAGCCCGTAGAGGTCGAGCCTGCCGCGGGGAAGGATCTCGCCACGGTAGTCCTTGACATGAGCGGTCATCCCCAATGTGATTCCTACATCGGTAGACCGGGATGCATCGCCACCACGCCGCCAAACCGATAGGAGATGACAGTTGGAGCCTGACCCGGTTTCCCGGACAGTGACGGTGTGCTGATCATGCCGCCGCGGTCGCGGCGGTGTGTAGGTCCTCGAAGTCGTTCGGGGACCGGTAGCCGAGCCCGGAATGACGCCGGATCGGGT
>JAEWCA010000050.1 GCA_023390875.1 Actinomycetes bacterium | reverse complement strand
CCCCCCCCCCCCCCCCCCCCCCCCGGGAGGTACGGGTCTCGACGGGAAGGGCGGGCCTCGGGCGGGGTGGTGAGCGTCGGGGTCAGGCCGTCGGGTCCGAGGAGCCGCGGACCACGAGCTCCGGCTGGAACTGGACCCGCTGGTGGTGGAACGTGTCGCTCTCGGTGCGCTGGCGCAGCAGCAGGTCGGCGGCGGTCCACCCGAGCTGGTGCGTCGGCTGGCGGACCGACGTGAGCGGCACGGTGAGCATCGACGCGAACACGACGTCGTCGTACCCGACCACGGCCATGTCCTGCGGCACGGCGACGTCGCGCGCGCGCAGTCCGCGGAGCACGCCGAGCGCGGTGAGGTCGTTGACGCAGAACACGGCGGTCGGGCGGTCGCCGGCGTGCTCGTCGAGCACGCGCAGGATCCCGGCCTCGCCGCCGTCGGCGTTGAGCGACCCGATGGTGACCTCGACGAGCGCGGCCGCGGGGTCGAGCCCGGCGTCCTCCAGGGCCGACAGCACCCCGGCGCGGCGGTCGACGCACTGCTTGATGGTCGGCGGCCCGTTGACGAACGCGATGCGCCGGTGCCCGAGCGAGACGAGGTGCTCGATCGCGAGGGCCGCGCCGCGCACGTCGTCGACCGCGACGGACGACACGCCGTCGACGGGAGAGGTGGCGTCGAGCAGCACGACGTCGATGCCGCGCTCGCGCAGCGCGAGGACGGCGTCGAGCGACCCGGCCGACGGCGTGACCATGACGCCCTGCACGCCGTGCTCCTCGAACAGCCGCAGGTAGCGGGCCTCACGTTCGGGGTCCTCGTCGGACGACGACAGCATGAGCGTGTACTCGTCGGCGGCGAGGCGGTCCTCGATGCCGCGCGCGACCTCGGTGAAGAACGGGTTCGCGATGTCGAGGACGATCGCGCCGACGGTCTGGATGGTGCCCGCGCGCAGCTGCCGGGCCGAGGCGTTGCGGACGAACTGCAGCTCCTCGATGGCGACGAGCACGCGGTCGCGCGTCGGCTCGCTCACCTGGTCGGGGCGGTTGAGCACGTTGGAGACGGTGCCGACCGAGACGCCGGCGCGCCGGGCCACGTCGGTGATGGAGGGGCGGCGGTCCGCTCGTCCGCGTGTCGTCGTCGACATCGACCGTCGTCCTCTCGTCGGCGTGGGCTGGGCCCGATGGTAGTTGGCGACCGGCGGACCGTCGTGGTGCCTCGCGGGGTCCTCGACGAGGCGTGACCCGGCGCGTCCAGTGCGCACCGCTCTGCCGCCACCAAGTCTAGTGAATCGGTTCACGCCGACCCAGGCGATCCGCCCACGGCTGTCGCGCCCCTGGTGCCGCAGGGCCCGGGCCTTGACACTGGGACTGCGTTTTCCATAGTCTCCATGAATCGTTTCAAGGACGATTCGAGGAAGGCGTCCGCATGACCCGCGTGTGCTTCGTGTCCCGCGTCCGGCCCGACCGGCTGGACGAGTACCGCGCCCGGCACGCCGCCGTGTGGCCCGAGATGCTCGAGGCCCTGCGCGACACCGGCTGGCGGGACTACTCGCTCTACCTGGCCGAGGACGGCCTGCTCGTCGGGCACCTCGAGACCGACGACTACGCCGCCGCCCAGCAGGCCATGACCCGCACCGCGGTGAACCCGCGCTGGCAGGCCGAGATGAGCGAGTTCTTCGTCTCCGACGGCAACCCCGACGAGGGCTTCCGGGTCCTCGACGAGGTGTTCCACCTGGAGGACCAGCTGCGTGCGGCCGGCCTCCCGACCGACCCACAGGAGCTCCGCGCATGACCATCGACACCGCAGCGGCACGGGCCGCACTGGCGCAGCAGACCATCGAGCTCCCCTCGTGGGCGTTCGGGAACTCGGGCACCCGGTTCAAGGTGTTCGCGCAGCAGGGCGTGCCGCGCGACCCGTACGAGAAGCTCGCCGACGCCGCCCAGGTGCACCGGTACACGGGCGTCGCGCCGCGCGTCAGCCTGCACATCCCGTGGGACCTCGTCGACGACTACGACGACCTCGCCCGGCACGCCAAGGAGCTCGGCGTCACCATCGGGGCGATCAACTCGAACCTGTTCCAGGACGACGACTACATGCTCGGCTCGCTGACGCACCCGTCGGCCGCCGTCCGCCGCAAGGCGGTGCAGCACCACCTGCAGTGCATCGACGTCATGCGCGCCACCGGGTCGACCGACCTCAAGCTGTGGCTGCCCGACGGGCTCAACTACCCCGGCCAGGACTCGATCCGCGCGCGGCAGGACCGGCTCGCCGACTCGCTGCAGGAGATCTACGCGGCGCTCGACCCGCACCACCGGCTGATCCTCGAGTACAAGTTCTTCGAGCCCGCGTTCTACACGATGGACATCCCCGACTGGGGCACGTCGCTGCTGCACTGCCTCGCGCTGGGGGACCGGGCCTTCGTCGTGCTCGACACCGGGCACCACGCGCCGGGCACGAACATCGAGTTCATCGTCGCGCAGCTGCTGCGGGCCGGGCGGCTCGGGGCGTTCGACTTCAACAGCCGGTTCTACGCGGACGACGACCTCATGGTGGGGGCCGCCGACCCGTTCCAGCTGTTCCGGATCATGCACGAGATCGTGCAGGCCGGAGCCCTGGACCCGTCGTCCGGCGTGAACTTCATGCTCGACCAGTGCCACAACATCGAGCCGAAGATCCAGGGCCAGATCCGGTCGGTCATGAACGTGCAGGAGGCCACGGCCAAGGCGCTGCTGGTCGACGCGTCCGCTCTGCTCGAGGCGCAGACGGCCGGTGACGTGCTCGGCGCGAACGCCGTGGTCATGGACGCGTACAGCACCGACGTCAGGCCGCTGCTCGCGTCGGTGCGTGCGGACCAGGGGCTCGACCCCGACCCGATCGCCGCGTTCAAGGCGTCGGGCTACACGGAGCAGATCGCCGCCGACCGGGTCGGCGGGAACCAGGCGGGATGGGGAGCATGAGCACCGACAGGACCAGCCCGCGCGACGAGCTCGTCGCACGGTCGAACACGCTCGGGGCCGACCCGAGGAACACGAACAACGCGGGCGG
>JAEWCA010000025.1 GCA_023390875.1 Actinomycetes bacterium | reverse complement strand
CCGCCCGCTCGCGCAGCAGCGAGACGAACGGGCCGCTCAGGGGCTCGGCGTAGGCGGCCCCGACGCCGCGCGGGTCGAACGCCGAGGCGTACTCGGGCAGCACGAGCAGGTCCGAGCGGCGGTGCGCCGCGATCGCGAACGCCTCCGCGACGAGCTGCCGGTTGGCGGCCCGGTCGTCGCTCACGGCGACCTGCCCGACGGTGATCCGGACCGCGGGGCGGACCGGCGGCTCGGGTCGGCTCATCGGGCGCCGTTCCCGCGCGGGCGGTCCTGGGGCCGGTCGTCGGGCCCGTAGTCACGCAGGGTCGTGTCCACGTCGGCGTCGACCTCGACGTCCGGCCCGGCAGCGCCCGCGTCGATGACCCCGCGGTCCTGGTGCGGTGCGTCGGCGGCGGTGTCGTCGTCGTCGAGCCCGAGCTGCTTCGCCCGGCGGTCCACGACCCGCAGCTGCTTGGTCAGCGACAGGAACAGCCCCACGGCCGCGAGCGCGAGCAGGAACGTGACGACGAACCCGATGAACCCCGGCGACCCCTTCGCGGCGTCGGTGATCTCGACGCCCGACGGCGACGGGCTGGGCGCCGCGAGCGCGAGCCGCGTGAGGAGCGCGCCGCTCATCGGGCCTGCTCGTCGGCGGAGCCCGACGGACGGACGCCCGCGAACAGGTCGGTCTCCGGGAGCATGACGGGCACGCGCGACGACGCCAGCTCGTACTCCTCGGTGGGCCACTGCGCGAGCTCGACCTCGCGCGGCACCGCGAAGAAGAACCCGTCGGGGTCGATCTGGGTGGCGTGCGCCCGCAGCGCCGCGTCGCGCGCCGGGAAGAACGCGCTGCACGGGATGCGCGTCGTGACCTCGCGCTCGGGGACCTCGCGGGCCTCGCGCGAGTCGATCCAGTCGCCGAACGGCGACTCGCGGCCCGCGGCCACGAGCGCGTCGTGCACGGCCCGCATGCGGGCGAGCGAGAACCCGTGGTTGTAGTACAGCTTGAGGGGCGTCCACGGCTCGCCCCGGTCGGGGTAGCGGGCGGCGTCGCCGGCGGCCTCGAACGCCTCGGCGGACACCTTGTGGCACATCACGTGGTCCGGGTGCGGGTACCCGCCCGTGGGGTCGTACGTGGTGATGACGTGCGGCTTGAAGTCACGGATCACCTCCACCAGCGGGGCGGTGGCCTCCTCGAGCGGGACCAGCGCGAAGCAGCCCTCGGGCAGCGGCGGCAGCGGGTCGCCCTCGGGCAGCCCCGAGTCGACGAAGCCGAGCCAGTGCTGGCGCACGCCGAGCGCGGCGGCGGCCGCGGCCATCTCCTGGCGGCGCACCGCCCGCATGCCCTCGAGGCCGCCGTCGACCGTGCCGTACGACGGGTTCAGCACGTCGCCGCGCTCACCGCCCGTGCACGTCACGACCAGCACGTCGACGCCGTCCGCGGCGTACATCGCGGTCGTCGCGGCACCCTTGCTCGACTCGTCGTCGGGGTGGGCGTGCACCGCCATCAGTCGCAGCCGCTCTTGCGTCACCTTCGAGCCCTCCCGTCGCGTGCCCACGCGCGCAGGACCCGACGGTCCGGACCAGCGGTGGGACGAGAGACAATGATCGCGCACGCCCCGAGGTGCTCGCGCACCACCCCGAGCACGCCCCGGTCCGAGGAGACTGAGACCCACGGCATGACCACCGCACCCGCACCCGCCCCCCGGCCGCCGGCCGGCCGCTACGGCCCCGAGCCGACCGCACGCACCGGCGCGCGCCGGTGGGGCTGGTGGGTCGTGCTGGGCGTCGTCGCGGGGGCGGCGCTCGTGTGGGTCGCGATCGGCGTGACCGACGAGCAGGTGACCTGGAAGGACGTCGGCTACCACGTGGACGGCCCGACCTCCACGGACGTGACGTTCGAGGTGACCAAGCCCACGGGCGACACGGTGTCGTGCCGGGTCCAGGCGCTGTCGCAGTCGTTCGCCGAGGTCGGCGTGCGGACCGTGGAGGTCGGCCCCGCCGACGCCGCGACGCAGCGCGTCACGGTCACCGTGCCGACCGCCGAGCTGGCCGTCAGCGGCACCGTCGCGTCGTGCGACCCGGTCGGACCGAGCGGCGACGGCGGGTACTGATCCGGGCCCCGGCCCCGCAGGCGGGCGGCCGGTGGTCACACGTCCGGCCCACCCTGACGCGGTCCGGTTGCTATCCTGTTCGTTTCACACGCCGCCCCGGTCCGGCGTGACCACAGGTCGACGCGACCGAGAAGGTACGGCGAAGGCACGGCGAGCACTCCCCCGGAACACGCATCGCAACGCCCCTGTCGCACTGTGGCGCCGTCCCGGGGCCGACCTGCCGGCAACGCCCGGCACCCACGCATGGAAGGAGCGATCGTGACCGACACGACTGCGGCCACCTGGCTGACGCAGGAGGCCTACGACCGGCTCAGCACGGAGCTCGAGCGCCTCAAGGGTGAGGGCCGTACCGAGATCGCGCAGCGCATCGCGGCTGCCCGCGACGAGGGCGACCTCAAGGAGAACGGCGGCTACCACGCGGCCCGCGAGGAGCAGGCGAAGCAGGAGGCCCGCATCCGCGAGCTCGAGGCGAAGCTGCGCAACGTGCAGATCGGCACGCCCCCGGACGACGGCGTCGTCGAGCCGGGCATGGTCGTGACGGCCGTCGTCGCGGGCGACGAGATGGTGTTCCTGCTCGGCTCGCGCGAGATCGCGGGCAGCGCGGACATCGAGGTGTTCTCGCCGACGTCCCCGCTCGGCGCCGCGATCAGCGGCAAGTCCGTGGGCGACTCGACCGCGTACACGGCCCCGAACGGGCGCGAGATCCCGGTCAAGATCGTGGCGGCCAAGCCCTTCGACGCCTGACGTCAGCCTCACCGGACGCGGTGCCACCCCGACCAGGGTGGCAC
>JAEWCA010000008.1 GCA_023390875.1 Actinomycetes bacterium | reverse complement strand
CGCCCGACCCGGGCGCGACGACCGTGCGGACCCAGCTCGGCGACGTGTACGTCAACACGATCTTCAACGGCACCCCCGGCCCGGACATCCGCATCACGTGCGACGCCGCCCAGGAGGTGCACCCGGTGGTGTCCCCCGGCGGCCACCACGTGGCGTACGCGACGAACGCGAGCGGCCGGTGGGTCGTCATGGTCGCGGAGGTGCCCCCGGCCGGTGCGGACTCGTGCGAGGCGGCGGCCCCCGAGGCCGTGACGGCGGGTGACGTCGACAGCACGTGGCCGACGTGGATGGACGACGGTCACCTCATCGTGTCGCAGGTCAACGCGGACGCCCCGCTCGGGGCGCTGTACCGCATCGACCTCGGCGCGACGGGCCTCGACCCGGTGCAGCTGACGTCGAGCGCCGTCGGCAGCACGCAGCCGGACGCGCGGTCGGTCGGCAAGGGCCAGTACTTCGTCCTGGCGTACACGACGACGGCGTACCGCCCGGACGGGTCGATCGAGTTCATGCAGCTCGACGACGACGGCCGGCCCGTGCAGCGGTTCGACGCCGAGGGTGAGCCGCTGTTCGACGCGGACGGCAACCCGCTGTTCACGATGGACCCGTACCTCGGGGCGGAGGGTTCCCGGATCCAGGGGTCGGAGCCCGCGTGGGCACCGGCGAGCAGCGACTTCGACCTGCTGTTCACGTCGACGCAGGACGACCCGGCCGGCGGCATCTGGGTCGGGGTGTGGGACGAGACCGGCACGCCGCTCGCGTTCCAGGGCGAGCGCCCGCTCGTCGACGTGCTCGGCGTCGCCGAGTCGCACGCGACGTGGATCGACGACTACCGGGACCCCGAGTCGACGTTCCAGTACGCCACCCTCGCGTACACGACCGAGGTGGCGACGGCGGACGTGACGGACGTGGTCGCGGACGACGGCACGGACGTGCGGCCGGTCTCCGCGGACCCCTTCTTCCCCGTGGGCGACACCCTGGAGTCGTTCGCGGAGGCCGGTCCGGGCGTGCACTGGTCGCCCGACGGCACGCGGGTCGCGTACGGCACGCCCGTCGGCGGCGAGGGTGACACGGGCATGGCGCTGACGATCGCCCGGTCCGACGACCTCACGCCCGTGCCGTTCGACTACGAGCGGGACGCGGACGACATCGACGTCGACCCCGTCTGGTCGCCCGACGGGTCGAGCATCGTGTTCGTGCGGGCGGCCTCCGACGGGGACGGCGGCCACCAGCCGCCGCACCTGTGGCTCGTCGCCGTGAACCCGGACGGGACGGCGGGCGACACGCGCCAGCTGACGCGGAGCGACGACGAGGCGTCGAACCGCGACACGGGTCCGACGTGGTCGCCCGACGGCACGCACATCGCGTTCGCGCGCGTCAGCCAGTTCGCGTCGAGCCCGCCGACGCGGCAGCAGATCTGGGTCGTCGACGTGGCGTCCGGGGACGCGGTCTCGCTGTACGTCACGGAGTGCGGCTGCGGCGGGCTGGCGGTGTTCGGGCGGTCGCCGTCGTGGTCGCCGGACGGCACGCGGCTCGCGGTCGCGGACGTGCAGACGGACATCCCGGCGGACTCCGAGCTGTCGATCGACGCGCGGGGCGCGATCGGTGTCCTGCGGCTGTCGCCCGACGACCCGTCGCGGGTGCTGTCGGTCGAGCCGCTGACCGGGTTCGCCCGCGACGGCACGCCGACGCCCGCCCGGTTGCAGGTCGGCCCGTCCGACGAGCCCGAGTGGTCGCCCGACGGGTCCGAGATCGCGTTCTCGGCGTCGCCCGCGGGCCAGGCGCAGCTGCGCGCGATCTGGGCGGTGACGCCCGACGGCGCGACGCTGCGCCGCGTCGTCGACCTGTCCGGCCCGCAGCACGTGCCCGCGTACCAGCCGTTCACGGACCTGGTGCTGACGATGTCGTCCGGCCCGGTGAGCGGCGGCGCGGCGACGGTGACCGCGACGGTGACGAACACGGGTCCGGCGATCGTGCGCCCGGGCAGCGTGACCGTCGAGCTCCCGGCGGGGCTGACGTCGCCGGGCCTCGCGGGGTGCACGCAGTCGGGCGCGTTCGTCACGTGCCCACTGCCGGACCCGTTGCCGGCCGGTGGGAGCGCCGCGTTCGCGGTCCCGGTGCAGGGTCTGGTCGACGCGACGGTGTTCACGGTCCGCGGCGTCGTGCAGTCGGGCACGCCGGAGCGGGTCGTCACGAACAACACGGCGTCCGTCGACGTGGGCGGGGCCGGCGGGGTGGGCGTCACGCTCGCGCTGTCGTCGCCGGTCGCGTTCGTCGGGGGCCGGCCCGTGACGGCGACGTTCACGGTCCGCAACGCGGGTGCCCGGCCCGCGCAGGACGTGACCCTCACGACGGCGTACCCGGCGATCGTCAGCGTCACGCCCGCCGGCGGTGCGCCGTGCGTGGTCGCCGCGGGCGCGTGTCCGATCGGCACGCTCGACGGCGGCGACGCGGTGGTCCTCACGGCGACGCTGGACCCGTCGATCCCGTTCACGGGGCCGCCGCAGCAGGGCACCGTGACGGGCTCGGTGACGACGTCGTCGCCCGACCCCGGCACCGGTGACAACGCCGCGACGGCGACGCTCGAGGTGCGCCAGCCCGTCGTCGTCGTGACGCCCGCCGTCGCGCGCCCCGGTGAGGTCGTCTTCGCCGTCGGCCGCGACTTCCCGCCGGGCGAGAGCGCGGGCCTCACCTGGTCGCAGGGCCTGATGAGCGTCCGCAACCCCGTCGTCGTCCGCCCGGACGGCACGTGGTCGCAGCCGGTCCTCATCATCCGCGACACGCTGCTGACCCGCCGCGACCTCACGGCGCGCGACGGCCAGCCGGCCCCGACGTTCGGGGCCGTGACGGCCCCGCTGCTCGTGGTGCCGACGTCCGTGGACGCCCCGACGTTCCTGTTCCGGAAGTGAGCCGATGATCGGTCAGGTCGACGAGGCGATCCGGGCCCTCGTGCGCGAGGCGGTGGGCAGCACCGACGTCGAGGTCGTGCTCGACGCGCCGACGAAGGACTGGGCGGCCCGGCGCAACGCGCCCACGGTCGACGTGTACCTGTACGACCTGCGTGAGGACCTGCGCCGCCGCACGCGCGGGTTCCTGGAGAACCGTGTCGAGGGCGTCGTCACGGAGCGGTTCCAGCCGCCGCGGCACTTCCGGCTCTCGTACCTGGTGACGGCGTGGACGCAGCGCCCCGAGGACGAGCACCGGTTGCTCGACTCGGTGCTGCGGCACCTGCTGCGGTTCGACGCGCTCCCGCTGCACGTGCTCGAGGAGCCGCTGCTGTCGGCGGGTGCGCGCGTGCCGCTGTTCGTCGGCCTGCCGCCGCCCGAGGACCGCGGGTTCGCCGACGTGTGGACCGCCCTGGGCGGCGAGCTCAAGCCGTCGATCGACGTCGTCGTCGACACGCCGGTGCTGACCGACGTCAGCGCGCATGTCGGGCCTCCCGTGCAGGAGCCGCTCGCGATCGACCTGGCCGACCGGCACGGC
>JAEWCA010000260.1 GCA_023390875.1 Actinomycetes bacterium | reverse complement strand
ACGCACACGAGCGCGACCTCGCGACGCAGCGCGGGCAGGCCCGCGACGTGCTTGTACAGGCTGGGCACGGCGACGCCGGCACGCGCCGCGACGGCGGACAGCGTGAGGTCGGCGAACCCGGTGGCGCCGCCGTCGTCGACCACCGCGAGCGCGAGGGCGACGACGGCGGCGCGGTCGAGGCCGGCCCTAGGCACGGGCGTCGGCCCGCACCTGGAACCGTCCGGCGGCGTCCCGGGGGAGGTCCGCGAGGAACGCGAACGTCGCGGGGACGACGACCTCGGGCGCCTGGTGCTGCGGGTAGTGCCCGACGTCGGGGACGAGCGTGACCTGGGCGTCGATCGCACCGCGGATCCACTCGGCCTCGGCCGCGGGGTCCGTGAAGTCGGGGTCGACGGCGCCGACGAACGCGACGGCCGGTGCGGCGATCTCGCCGACGCGGGCCTCGACGGGGGCGTGCGTGAGCTGGACGGTGAGGTGCCGGAAGGACCGCAGGTGGGCGGGGTCCTGCATGGCGGTGCGCAGGTCGGCGACGTGCGCGTCGAGCCAGCGCGCCTTGCGTCCGCGGTTGAGCGTCGAGCGGTAGTAGGTGGCCCAGACGCGGGCGCCCCAGGGGCGGGCGAACAGCACGCGCATGAGGCCGTGCATGGCGGCCGTGGCGATCTTCGGGGCCGCCGGGTCGCGCAGGAACGGGCCGGTGAGGACGAGTCCGGCGACGAGGTCGGGACGCTCGGCCGCGGCCCAGGCCGCCGCGCCGGCGCCCATCGAGTTGCCGGCGAGGACGGCCGGGCCGCCGAGGTGCTCGACGAGCGCGAGCGCGTCCTGCCCGGTGACGACGTCGCCGTGGGTGCGGAACGTGGTGTCGGAGTCGCCGTGGCCGCGCAGGTCCATGACGGCGACGCGGTGACCGGCGTCGACGAGCGGGGCGGTGAGCTCGCGCCAGGTGCTGCGCAGGTCGCCCATGCCGGGGATCAGGACGACGAGCGGGCCGTCAGCCGGGCCGTCGACCGTGTACGCGATGCGGCCCTCGGGCCGCTGCAGGTGGTGCACCGTGGTGGTCATGACAGAAAAGCTAATGCCATTAGCCAAGCGCGTCAACGGGTTCCCGTCGGCGGCAGGCGGCAAGATGGACCGGCACTGTCATCCATCGAAGGAGTACGTCATGTCCGCAGCGCTTCCCGAGGCGTCCGGCTCGTTCGGCGAGAAGCCCACGCTGACCTTCCCCGACGCGCAGGCGCCCGCCGAGCTCGAGGTCGTCGTCCTGTCCCGCGGCGACGGTGCGCTCGTCGAGGCCGGCGACGACATCGAGGTGCACTACCTCGGCCAGACGTGGGGCGGCCACGTGTTCGACAACTCCTACGACCGCCGCGAGTCCATCAGCTTCCCGATCGGCGTCGGCGCCGTCATCGGCGGCTGGGACGAGGGCCTCGTCGGGCAGCAGGTCGGCTCGCGCGTGCTCCTGTCGATCCCGTCGCACCTCGGCTACGGCGACCGCGGCGCACCGTCGGCCGGCATCCGCGGCGGCGACACGCTCGTGTTCGTCGTCGACATCGTCGGCACCAGCAACTGACGTCCTCGTGCGGGCGGGGTCCGGGGCCGACGCCCCCGACCCCGCCCGTCGTCGTTCCCGGGTGCGCGCGGCGCCCGTATCCTCGGCCCGTGCGCGACGACGCGGATCTCACGATCGGGGAGTTCGCCCGCAGGTCGGGGCTCTCCCTCAAGGCGCTGCGCCTCTACGACGCGCGCGGGATCCTGCCGCCCGAGCGCGTCGACCCGGACAACGGGTACCGGTACTACGCGCCGGGCCAGCTCGAGCAGGCGCGGACGATCGCCCTGCTGAGGCGGCTCGACATGCCGCTCGCGCTCGTCGCGGACCTCGTCGGGCGTCCCGGCGACGAGCTCGCCGAGACCGTGCGCACCTGGTGGGCCGACCGGCGACGCGAGCTCGACGACCGCGGACCCGCCGTCGACCTGGTGCTGCGGACGCTCGCGGTCCCGGACCGGCGCCCGGACACCTCTGCGACCGGCTTCAGCAGCGACGACGTCGTCGTCGCGCCCGCGCCCGCCCGGCGGGTCGCGACGATCCGCCGGCACGTGACGCAGCAGGAGCTCGTCGCGACGTTCATGGCGGACGTCCTCACGCTCCGCGAGCACCTCGCGGGGGCGGGCGCCACGACCGACCACGAGTTCTGGGTGCTGTTCCACGGCGCCGTCGGCCCGGACGGTGACGGGCCCGTCGAGACGTGCGTGCCGTACGAGGGGCACGCCGACCCGGCGGGCGCGATCGTGCTGCGCGAGGAGCCCGCCCACCGCATGGCGTCCGTCCCGGTGACCGCGCAGGACTGCTGCTACCCGCAGATCATCGGCGCCTACCTCGCGCTCGAGGGATGGTTCGCCGAGCGCGGGCTCGACGGCGCCGGCCCGGTGCGCGAGCTGTACCCGGTGCCGTGGTCGGACGAGGGCGTCGTCGCCCACGTCGCACGGCCGCTGGCCACCCCTTGACCCTGCCCCAGGGGGAGACCCGAGGCTCGTCGTCATGCCGCACCTTGACGCGTACGCCCAGCACAGCCCCTACTCCGACCCCGGCGCGCACGGCGCGCTGCTCAAGGAGGTCGACCCGACACCGCCGGCGCTGCACCAGGCCGCGTGCGCGACGATCGTCCACTACCGCGGTCAGGCCTCCGAGCTCGCCGACGGGCAGGAACGCGACATCGACCTGCGCTGGCTGTCCGACGTGCTCGACGTCGCGACGACCCGGGTCCCGGGCTCGTTCCGTGCGGACCGGGCCGTCGCGGACCGCGTCGCGGGCTGCTGCCGCGACCACGCCCTGTTCGCGGTCGCGGTGCTGCGCGAGCACGGTGTCCCGGCCAGGACGCGGGTCGGGTTCGCGGGCTACTTCGAGGGCGGTTTCCACCACGACCACGTCGTGGCCGAGCTGTGGGACGGCGACCGGTGGGTGCGGTTCGACCCTGAGCTCGACCCCGTGAACGGGCCCGTCGGCGGCGCGCAGCCGTGGGGGTTCGACGTCGACGACATGCCCACCGGGCCGGGGGCACCGTTCCAGACGGCCGCCGAGGTGTGGCAGCAGGTCCGCGCCGGGACCGTCGACCCGAGCGTGTACGGCGTCGACGCGTCGATGCCCGAGCTGTGCGGCGCCGAGTTCGTCCGCGGGTACGTCGTCGAGGAGCTCGCGCACCGGCAGCGCGAGGAGCTGCTGCTGTGGGACGTGTGGGGCGACACCGTGCCGCGCGACCTGGCGGACGGACTGCCCGCCGAGGACGAGCTCGACGCGCTCGTCGACCAGGTCGCCGACCTGCTCGTGCGCGCGGACGCGGGGGACGACGCCGCCGAGCAGGCGCTCGACGACCTCTACGCGACGAACCCTCGCCTCAACCCGGGCGCCGGCGTGCTCACGCTCTCCCCGACCGGCCGCGTCGGTCGCACCGACCTGGCGGCCAGGACGACCGCCTGGGGGTCGTGACCCGTTCCGTCGGCGCGGCACGTGCCGGCCCACGAGCATCAGCCCAGCACGTGCCGGTCCAGGAAGTCGTTCCGGAAGGTGCCCTCGGGGTCGACGCGCGCGACGAGCGCCCGGAAGTCGTCCCACCGCGGGTACAGCCGGCCGAGGTCCCGGTCGACGTCCGCGAACAGCTTGCCCCAGTGCGGGCGCGCGTCGAACGGGGCGATCGCGGCCTCGATCGTCGGGAGCAGCGCCTCGACCTCGGACTGCCTGGGCACCCACGTGAGGTGGATCCCGACCACGTCCTGCCCGTACGCGCTCGACAGCCACAGGTCGTCGGCCGCGACCGACCGGATCTCGCTGACCTGCAGCAGCGGCGCGATCTGCGGGCCCAGGCCCCGGAACGCCTCGAACACCCCCGCGGCGTGCCGGCGGGGCGCGAGGTACTCCGTCTGCAGCTCGTCGCCGTTGCTGGGCGTGAACGCGAGCTTGAAGTGCGGCCACCGTTCGTGCCACGGCCCGGGGACGCCGCCCTGCTGCGTGGCGTTCACGGGGTCGATGCCGGGCAGCATGTGCCGCTGCGAGTCGGCGGGGGTGCCGCCGAACAGGTCGGTGCCGGCGCCGGACGACGACGTGACCCGCGACTTGCGCCAGACCTGCCGGATCGTCGGCTCCTGCCAGTCGGTGAACACGCTCACGGAGTCCGCGCTCGCGGTGAGCTCGTCGTAGTGCTGCATGACGACGTCCCACGGCACGCCTTCGAGCACCTCCTGCGCGACGTCGTACGTGGGCTCGACGTCGAGCGTGACGCGCGCCGCGACGCCGAGCGCCCCGAGCGCGACGACCGACCCGTCGAAGTCGTCGTCCCCGCGCCGGACCTCGCGCAGCGACCCGTCGGGGCCGACGACGGAGAGGCCCGCGACGGCCGCGGCGAGGTTCTTCGACCCGTCGCCCGACCCGTGCGTCGCCGTCGCGACGGCCCCGGCGACGCTGATGTGCGGCAACGACGCGAGGTTGTGCACCGCCCACCCCGCCGCGTGCAGGTGCTCGGCGAGCGCGCCGTAGCGCACGCCGCCCCCGACGGTGACCGTCCGGGCGTCGGTGTCGAGCTCGACGTCCGGCGGGATCTCGTCGAGCACCACCAGGGCCTCGGGCCCGTCCGCGACGTCGTTGAAGCAGTGCCGCGTGCCGAGCGCGCGCACCTGCCGGGTTCGTCGGGCGGGTGGCCGACGCGC
>JAEWCA010000587.1 GCA_023390875.1 Actinomycetes bacterium | reverse complement strand
GTCCCCGCCCGGCGCGTCCGTCAGCCGACGATCAGGCGAACCAGCGCGGCAGCGTGCCCTCCCACGCCGTGCGGGCCTCGGCCAGCGGCAGCGTGAACAGGCCCGCGACCTCGACCGCGGGACCGTGCTCGTGGTCGGCGTCGTCCACCGGCGCACCCGCGCCCGGCGTGCACGACTCGGCCGTCTCGCCGAGGCGCAGCACCGGCACGCCGCGGGCGGTGCACAGGTCCGCGAACCGGACCTCCTCGGAGCGCGGCACCGCGACGAGCGCGCGGGCCGTCGACTCGGAGAACAGCGCCTCGAACGGCGTCACGCCGTCCCGCTCGCACAGCGCGTCGAGCGACACCTGGGCGCCCACGCCGTAGCGCAGGCTCGACTCGACGAGGGCCTGCGCGAGACCGCCCTCGGACAGGTCGTGCGCGGCGTCGACGAGGCCGTCGCGGCTCGCCCGCTGCAGGACGGTGGCCAGACGACGCTCGGCCGCCAGGTCGACCTGCGGCGGCAGGCCGCCGAGGTGGCCGTGCACGACGTCGGCCCACGCCGAGCCGTCGAGCTCCGCGCGCGTGGTGCCGAGCAGGTAGACGGCCTGGCCCGGGGCGGACCAGCCCGAACGCGTCGCCGACGCGACGTCGTCGAGCACGCCGAGCACGCCGACCACCGGGGTCGGGTGGATCGCGGAGTCGATCTTGCCGGGCTCGCCCGTGCCGTTGTAGAGCGACACGTTGCCGCCCGTGACCGGGACCTCGAGCTCCTGGCACGCGTCGGCCAGGCCGCGGATGGCCTCGACGAGCTGCCACATCGAGTCGGGGTGCTCGGGGCTGCCGAAGTTGAGGCAGTCCGTGACGGCGAGCGGCCGGGCGCCCGTCGTCGCGACGTTGCGGTACGCCTCCGCGAGCGCGAGCTGCGCACCCGTGTACGGGTCGAGCTTGCCGTAGCGGCCGTTCGCGTCGGTCGCGAGCGCGACGCCGAGACCGGTCTGCTCGTCGACGCGGACCACGCCGCCGTCGTCGGGCTGCGCGAGCGCGGTGTTGCCCTGCACGAAGCGGTCGTACTGGTTCGTCACCCACGACTTGTCGGCGAGGTTAGGGCTCGCGAGCAGCGCGAGGACCGTCTCCCGGATCTCGGACGGCGTGCCCGGGCGGGCCAGGCCCGCAGCGGTGTCGGCGTTGAGGCCGTCCTGCCACGCCGGGCGCGCGTACGGCCGGTCGTAGACCGGGCCCTCGTGCGCGACCGTCCTCGGGTCGACGTCGACGATGCGGCTGCCGTGGTGGTCGATCGTCAGGCGGCCGGTGCCCGTGACCTCGCCGATCACGGCCGTCTCGACGTCCCACTTGCCGGTGATGGCCAGGAACTCGTCGAGCTTGTCCGGCGCGACGACCGCCATCATGCGCTCCTGCGACTCCGACATGAGGATCTCGCCGGCCGTCAGTGTGGGGTCGCGCAGCAGCACGTTCTCGAGGTCGACGTGCATGCCGCCGTCACCGTTCGACGCGAGCTCGCTCGTCGCGCAGCTGATGCCCGCCGCGCCCAGGTCCTGGATGCCCTCGACGACCTGCGCCGCGTACAGCTCGAGGCAGCACTCGATGAGCACCTTCTCCATGAACGGGTCGCCGACCTGGACGCTCGGGCGCTTGGACGGCTTCGTGTCGTCGAACGTCTCGCTCGCCAGGATGCTCGCGCCGCCGATGCCGTCGCCGCCCGTGCGGGCCCCGAACAGCACGATCTTGTTGCCCGTGCCCGACGCGTTGGCCAGGTGGATGTCCTCGTGCCGCAGCACGCCCAGGCACAGCGCGTTGACGAGCGGGTTGCCCTGGTAGGACGCGTCGAACACGAGCTCGCCGCCGATGTTCGGCAGGCCCAGGCTGTTGCCGTAGCCGCCGACGCCGCTCACCACGCCGTGCACCACGCGGGCCGTGTCCGGGTGGTCGACCGCCCCGAACCGCAGCTGGTCCATGACCGCGACCGGGCGGGCACCCATCGAGATGATGTCGCGCACGATGCCGCCCACGCCCGTCGCCGCACCCTGGTACGGCTCGACGTACGACGGGTGGTTGTGCGACTCGACCTTGAACGTCACCGCCCAGCCGTCACCGATGTCGACGACGCCCGCGTTCTCGCCGATGCCGACGAGCAGGTGCTCCTTCATCGCGTCGGTCGTCTTGTCGCCGAACTGGCGCAGGTGCGTCTTGCTCGACTTGTACGAGCAGTGCTCGGACCACATCACCGAGTACATGGCGAGCTCGGCGGCGGTGGGGCGGCGGCCGAGGATGTCGCGGATGCGCTGGTACTCGTCGGGCTTGAGACCCAGCTCGGCGAACGGCTGCTCCTGGTCGGGCGTCGCCGCGGCGTGCTCGACGGTGTCGGTCTGGGGGGCGGTGCGCGGTGCTGCGGTGGTCATCGATTCCCTCGGTGGGGGCAGGGACCAGGGGCCGGCAGGCCGCTCGTGGTCCGCGCCCGGGTCGGCAGACGAGGACAAGGGTACCGGCGTGCCGCCGCGGGTCGGCGTCGTGTCCGGGGGCGGTGTGGCCGGTAGCGTCGGCCGCATGCGGCGACCGTCCCCGGGCACGCGCGGGTGGCTCGTCGCCCCCGCGTCGGTGCTGGTCGTGGCGGCCCTCGCGGCGTGCTCGGGGTCCGGGCAGGCGCCGACCCCGGCGGCGGTGTCTTATACACATCTCCGCGCCCCCGAGACTAAGGCGAATGT
>JAEWCA010000582.1 GCA_023390875.1 Actinomycetes bacterium | reverse complement strand
GCCCAGACGCGGGTCACGCGACGGCCCTGACCAGCAGTGCCACCGGCAGCCGGTCGAGCAGGGGCCCGACCTCGACGACCCCGCCGGTGACGGGCCGGTCGGACAGCACGTCGTGCCACTCGCCCTCGGGCAGCGCGACCGTGTGGTCGGCCCACCCGCCGAGCCGGTCGACCGCGGCGGCGAGCCGGGTCGCGACGACCGCGACCTGCGGGTCGCCGTCGACGGTGCGGGCGTACGTGAGGCTGTGGCCCGACGAGTGGGCGAGCGGCAGGAACCCGCTGTCCGGCCCGACGAACGCCTCGGGGACCTCGCGGCGGACGCGCAGCGCGCGGGACGTGACGAGGAGCTTCTCGTCGGCGAGGTCGCGCGGTCCGGCGCCGTCGTCGAGCCGGGCGAGCCGTTCGGCGAGCGCGTCGGTGTCGACGGGTCGGCGGTTGTCGGGGTCCACGAGCGTGACCGCGGGGACCTCGGTGCCCTGGTACACGTCGGGGACGCCCGGCAGGGTGAGCTGGACGAGCTTGGTGCCGAGCGTCGCCGCCCGGACCGCGGGACGGGTGCGCAGCTCCCACTCGGTGAGCAGGCCGACCGCCACCGGGTCGTCGAGCGTGCGGCGGGCCGCCTCGAGCACGGCGTTCTCGTAGGCGTCGTCGGGGGCCGTCCACGTGGTGTGGCTCTTCGCCTCGCGGATCGCCTTGGTGAGGTACTCGGTGAGCCGGTCGACCGAGATCGGGCCGTCGGCGGTCCACGTGCCCGCGAGCGTCTGCCACAGCAGGTACTCCGTGCGGCCGTCGAGCAGCGCGGACCGGTACGGCGCCGACGTCGCCCGCAGCGCGTCGACGAGGGCGCCCCACTCGTGCGGCAGCTCGCTGAGCACGCCGAGCCGGGCGCGCGTGTCCTCGCTGCGCTTGGTGTCGTGCGTCGTCAGGGTCGTCATGCCGAGCGGCGAGGCGACCTGCAGGTGGGACGCCCACGCGGCCAGGTCGGTGGGCGTCAGCGCGAAGCGTTCGGGCTCGCCGCCGACCTCGCACAGGCCCACGAGGTGCGTCCAGCGGTAGAACGCGGTGTCCTCGACCCCCTTGGCCGTCACCGCGCCGCACGTCTGCTGGAACCGCACGATGAGCTCGTCGCGCCGTCGTCCTCGCGTGCGCCCCGCGCTGCCCACCTCCCGGCCCAGCAGCAGGTCGACGAGGACGTCCATGGTCGCCGCCCGCTCGGGGGACAGCCGCCGGCGTGCGATCCGGGCCGCCTCCTCGACGACCGCGACGGACTCGGCCGGCGCCGGCGTGCCCGGCACGACGTAGGCGCGGTACCGGTCGAACGCGACCAGCAGCTCGATCAGGCAGTCCTCGAGCGCCCGCCACGTGTGGTCCCGCAGACGCAGGTCCTCCCGGCAGATCCCCGCCGCGAGCGCGGTCAGACGGTGCACCTCGGCGTAGAGGGGGCCGTCGACGATCTCCCGCTTGGCGCCCTCGGCGATCACCGGGAACGCGTCGGACGTGTCGCCCGTGAGCCGGTGCATGACCGCGCCGAGCTGTGCCGCGCCGCCCGGGTCGACGAACGTCTGCTGGATGCGCCACAGCCCGTCGTAGCCGGTGGTGCCCGCGGTGTCCCAGTCGGGCGGCAGCTCCTCGTCGCCCTGCAGGATCTTCTCGACGACGACCCACGCGCCGTCCGTCGTCTCGCGCAGCCGCGACAGGTAGCCCGCGGGGTCGGCCAGGCCGTCCGGGTGGTCGATCCGCAACCCGTCGATCGTGCCGTCGGCGAGCAGCGAGCGGACGAGCGCGTGCGTCGCGTCGAACACCTCGGGGTCCTCGACGCGGATCGCGACGAGCGTGCCCACGTCGAAGAACCGCCGGTAGTTGAGCTCCTCGTCGGCGACCCGCCAGTACGCGAGCCGGTAGTGCTGGCGCTCGACGAGCTCGATGAGCGGGAGCGCCTCGGTGCCCGGACGGACGGGGAACACGTGGTCGTGGTAGCGCAGCACCGTGCGCACGCCCTCGCCCGGCACGTCCACCTCGTCGAGCCGCAGCTCGTCGCGCGCCAGCACCGCGCCGATCCGGTCGCCCAGGACGGGCATGAGCACGTCGCCCTCGCCCGCGGACCAGTCGACGTCGAACCACGACGCGTACGGCGACTGCGCGCCCTCCGTCAGCACCGACCACAGCGGCTTGTTGTGCCACACGGGCGTCGGCACCGCCATGTGGTTCGGGACGATGTCGAGCACCAGGCCGAGGCCCTCGGCGTGCGCGGCGTCCGCGAGCCGGCGCAGCGCCGGCAGGCCGCCCAGCGTGGGGGAGACCTCGTCGTGGTCGACGACGTCGTAGCCGTGCGTCGACCCGGGCGCCGCCGTCAGCACGGGGGACAGGTACACGTTCGTGACGCCGAGCCGCGCGAGGTACGGCACCTGCGCGGCGACGTCGTCGAGCGTGAGGTCCGGCCCGAGCTGAACGCGGTACGTCGACACCGGCACGGGCCTGCCCGCGGAGGGCAGCCGCCGTGCCGGCGTCGCACGGGCGTCGGTCACTGCCCGTCCCTGGCCGCGCCAGTGCGCCGCCGCGGCGGGTCCTGAGGGACGGGCTCGTTCCGCGCGCTCTTCGCGACCTTCGACGCCTCTCGGGCGGCGTCCGCGATCACACCGGTGCCCGATGCCGTGGGCACGGCCTCGAGCGGCGGCCGCGTGAAGACGACGACCGACCGGCCCGACAGGGTGAGCGCCTCGCCGGCGACCGCCTCCGTGCCGGGCGGGAACTTCGAGTCGGTGTCGAGCACGGCCGTCCACACGGGCGAGTAGTCGTCCTGCGGGAGCGTGAACGTCGCGTCGTCGGGCTGCCCGTTGAACAGCACCAGGAAGCTGTCGTCCGTGATCTCCTCGCCGCGCGCGTCGGGCTCCGCGATCGCGTCACCGTTGAGGAACACCATGACGGCCCGGGCCTGGGCGGCCTGCCACTCGCTGTCCTCCATGTGCGTGCCGTCCGGCGACAGCCACGCGATGTCCCGCAGGTCCGACTCGCCGCCGCGTTCCGGCAGGCCCGCGAAGAACCGGCGACGACGGAACACCTGGTGCCGCCGGCGCAGCCGCACGAGCCGCTGCGTGAACGCCAGCAGCTCGGTGCGGGCCTCGTCGAGGTCCCAGTCCACCCACGACAGCTCGTTGTCCTGGCAGTACACGTTGTTGTTGCCCTGCTGCGTGCGGCCCAGCTCGTCGCCGTGCGCGATCATCGGCACGCCCTGCGAGAGCAGCAGCGTCGTAAGGAAGTTGCGCTGCTGGCGGCCCCGCAGCGTCGCGATCCCCGGGTCGTCCGTCGGACCCTCCGCACCGCAGTTCCACGAGCGGTTCCAGCCCTCGCCGTCGCGGTTGTCCTCGCCGTTCGCCTCATTGTGCTTCTCGTTGTACGACACCAGGTCCGCGATCGTGAAGCCGTCGTGCGCCGTCACGAAGTTGACGCTCGCGATCGGGGCCCGCCCCGTGTGCTGGTACAGGTCCGACGAGCCCGACAGCCGGCTCGCGAACTCCCCGAGCGTGCCCGGCTCCCCGCGCCAGAAGTCCCGCACCGTGTCGCGGTACTTGCCGTTCCACTCCGACCACAGCGGTGGGAACCCGCCGACCTGGTAACCGCCGTCACCCACGTCCCACGGCTCCGCGATCAGCTTGACCTGCGAGATCACCGGGTCCTGGTGGATGAGGTCGAAGAACGCCGACAGGCGGTCCACCTCGTGGAACTGCCGCGCGAGCGTCGCCGCCAGGTCGAACCGGAAGCCGTCGACGTGCATCTCCGTGACCCAGTACCGCAGCGAGTCCATGATCAGCTGCAGCACGTGCGGCGAGCGCATGAGCAGCGAGTTGCCCGTGCCCGTCGTGTCGAAGTAGTGCGCGGGGTCGGAGTCGACCAGGCGGTAGTAGTTCGCGTTGTCCAGGCCGCGGAAGCTCAGCGTCGGACCCAGGTGGTTGCCCTCGGCCGTGTGGTTGTAGACCACGTCGAGGATCACCTCGATGTCCGCCGCGTGCAGCTCCTTGACCATCGTCTTGAACTCCTGCACCTGCTGCCCGGGCCCCTGGTAGGCGGCGTACCCGTTGTGCGGCGCGAAGAAGCCGATCGTGTTGTAGCCCCAGTAGTTCGACAGGCCCTTCTCCTGCAACGACGGATCGTTGACGAACTGGTGCACCGGCATGAGCTCGACCGCCGTCACGCCCAGGGTCGTCAGGTGCTCGATCACCGCCGGGTGAGCCAGGCCCGCGTACGTGCCGCGCAGCTCTTCGGGCACCGCCGGGTGCAGCTTCGTCAGCCCCTTGACGTGCGCCTCGTAGATCACCGACTCGTGGTACTCGTGGTCCGGCGGCCGGTCGAACCCCCAGTCGAAGTACGGGTTGATGACCACCGACGTCATGGTGTGGCCGAGCGAGTCGTCGTCGTTGCGCTCGTCGGGCGCGTCGAACCGGTACGAGTACAGCGACGGGTCCCCGTCGACCTGCCCGTCGATCGCCTTCGCGTACGGGTCGAGCAGCAGCTTGTTCGGGTTGCACCGCTGACCCTGCGACGGGTCGAACGGGCCGTGCACCCGGTACCCGTACCGCTGACCGGGCATCACGGCGGGCATGTACCCGTGCCAGACGTAGGCGTCCACCTCCGTCAGCTCGACCCGGGTCTCCGTGCCGTCGTCCGCGACGAGGCACAGCTCGACCCGTTCGGCGACCTCGGAGAACACGGCGAAGTTGGTCCCGCTGCCGTCGTACGTCGCACCGAGCGGGTAGGGGCGTCCAGGCCAGATGCGCATGCGCCCAATGTGCCAGCCAGTTCCCAGGACGGCGCGGGCTGCGGGCAGATGTGGGACTCGTCACACGGGGGTTGCACAGCGTCGCGGCTGCTGGTCGGCTGGGGCCGTCCGACGGCGCGGTCGGCAGGACCGCGCGCGGCACGAGCGACGGAGGTTCCCCGTGAGCGCACGGGTCGTGGTGGTCGGTGCGGGACTGGCCGGGGCGAAGACCGTCGAGGCGCTGCGCGACGGCGGGTACGACGGCACCGTCACGCTGATCGGCACCGAGACCGAGCGGCCCTACGAGCGACCGCCGCTGTCCAAGGGGTACCTGCAGGGCAACGAGGAACGCGACGCCGCCTTCGTGCACCCCGCCGACTGGTACGCCGCCCACGACGTCGACCTGCGCACCGGCACCACCGTGCGCTCCCTCGACCTGACCAGCCACGACCTGCTCGACGACGCCGGCACCCGCACCGGCTTCGACCACCTCGTCCTCGCCACCGGGTCCGAGCCCCGCCGCCTCGACGTCCCCGGCGCCGACCTCGACGGCGTCCTCCACCTGCGCACCCTCGACGACAGCGACCGCCTCCGCGCCGCGCTCGTCGCCGGCACCCGCGTCGTCGTGGTCGGCGGAGGGTGGATCGGGCTCGAGGTCGCCGCCGCCGCACGCGCCGCCGGCTGCGAGGTCAGCGTGCTCGTCCGCGACCCCATGCCCCTGCTCCACGTGCTCGGCCCTGAGCTCGCCGCGATGTTCGCCGACCTGCACCGCGGCAACGGCGTGGACCTGCGCACCCGCACCGAGATCGCCGAGGTCGTCGCCGCAGACGGCGGCACGCAGGTCGGCGCCGTCGCGCTCGCGGACGGGACGCGGCTCGACGCCGATCTCGTCGTGGTCGGCATCGGCGCCGCACCCAGGGTCGGGCTGGCGCGCGACGCCGGGCTGACCGTCGAGGACGGCGTGCTCGTCGACGCCCACCTGCGCTCGTCGGACCCGCACGTGCTCGCCGTCGGCGACGTCGCACGCGCCGCGCACCCGCTGCTCGGCACGCACCTGCGCGTCGAGCACTGGGCGAACGCGCTCCACCAGCCGGCCACCGCCGCCGCGACGATCCTCGGCCGCGACGAGCCGTACGACCGGCTGCCGTACTTCTTCACCGACCAGTACGACCTCGGGATGGAGTACGTCGGGTGGGTCGGGCCCCACGGGTACGACGAGGTCGTGGTGCGCGGCGACCTGGGCAGCCGCGAGCTGATCGCGTTCTGGCGGCGCGAGGGCCGGGTCGTGGCGGGCATGAACGTCAACGTGTGGGACGTCGTCGACGACGTGCAGGCGCTGATCCGGTCGGGGGCCGTCGTGGAGCGCGACCGGCTGGCCGATCCCGACGTGCCGTTGACCGACCTCGTCTGACGACCTGGTCCGTCCGAAACGATTCCGTGCCGCCGAGACCGGCCGCACGCGGCTGACCTGCTGCTACGTTCCCAGACGTCGCTCAGGTGAGCGACCACGGGGCACCCGTGGCCGGCGTCTGGCGAGCCGCCCGCGACGGGTCACTCGGTCGGCGGGAGCGGCTCTGTACCTCCCGCCGACCGAGGTGCCCGACCGGTCCCCGGGCCGGGGCCGCTCTCACGCCTGGGCGGTCACCGGCACCGTGCGGTCGACGGCACGGCGCACCACCTCGTCGTCGTCCGCACCCTCCGCCCGCCACGCGAGCTGCTCGACGGCACCGTTGCCGCGGCGCAGCACGTGGCCCAGCAGCCGCTCCACGAGCTCGAGGTCGCCCGCGTCGACGAGCGCGTCGCGAACGTGGTCGACGAGCTCGCCGATCACGTCGGCCGCGGGCCGCGGGAGGCCGTCGGCGGGGCTCACGAGCTCGCCCGACAGGCCGGACCTCGCCGCCCGCCACGTGGCCGCCCGCAGGAGCTCGGTCCGGTGGTGCTCGCCCCGGCGTCCCTCACGCACGGCCGTCTCCGCGAGCGCGCGCACCAGACCGGCCTGGAGCACGGCGTCGGCGGCGTCCAGGCACACGTCCGCGACGCGGACCTCCACGGTGGGGTAGTGCGCGGACAGCCGGGCGTCGAAGTAGATCATCCCGTCGTCGAGGATCGTGCCCGACCGCAACAGGTCGGCCACGACCCGGCGGTAGCCCGCGCCGTCGCCGAACGGGGCGGTCGGGCCGGCCGTCGGCCACCGGCCCCAGACCTGCGAGCGGTAGCTCGCGTAGCCCGTGGTGCGCCCCTGCCACGACGGGCTGTTGGCGCTGAGCGCGAGCAGCACGGGCGTCCACGCGCGCAGGTGGTCGAGGACGAGGATTCCCTCGTCGTCGTCCGCCACCTCGACGTGCACGTGGCAGCCGCACGTGAGCTGCTCCCGCGCGGTCTGGCCGAACCGGGCCCGGATCTCGTGCGCGCGGCGGTCGGCGAGGACCGTCGACTCGACCTCCTGCGGGGCCGTACCGAGCGCAGCGATCCGCGCACCCGCGCGGCGGGCGTACGCGTCGGCGAGCTCGCGACCGGCCCGCACCTCGGCGAGCAGGTCCGTGAGGGACTCCCGCGGGCGCGTCGAGATCTCGACCTGCTCCTGCTTGAACTCCTTCTCGATCGACCCGCCGGGCTCCGCGCTGTCCCGCCCGGGCTCGACCGGCGGGTCCAGCGAGGCGAAGCGCAGCACGGCACCTGACACCGCCTGCGGCACCCCCTCGGGCGTCACCAGCAGGAACTCCTCCTCGACCCCGAGCGTCCGCATCCGCTCAGTGTGGGTGAGCGGCGGCGGTCTCGCCCGGTACGGCGGCCCCGGCGGCGTCCGCGTCGGGCGTCCCGGCACGCGCGACCACGACGGCGCCGGCGACGACGAGCACGAACG
>JAEWCA010000554.1 GCA_023390875.1 Actinomycetes bacterium | reverse complement strand
CCGCCCGGCCGGGCCGCGTCCGGCATGGCACGACCCGCGCCGGCCGCGTCGTCGCCGGTCTCGACGCCCGGGTCGACGACCACGTGGTCGATCCGGACCTCGTGGTGCGCGTCGTGCACCGCGACCTCGGCCGTGACGATGCGTGCCGTCTCGACGTCGGTGCCCGTGGTCCCGAGCCGGAGCCCGACGAGCGGACCCTCCCACCAGGCGTTGCCCATGACCGCTCCCCCGCTCCACCCCGCGCCGTTGCGGGGCCGTCGTGTGCGCGCCGGCGCCCGTGGGTACGAGCGCGACCCCCTTCTCATCGGCAGCGTCCACGCCAGGCTGTAGGCGTCCGTGGCAGAGTGGGCCGACCGGTCGGAGGGAGCAGGGTGGACGAGGGCGCTGCGGCGGGTGTCGAGCACCTCGTCGTCATGGGGGTGTCGGGCACCGGCAAGTCGACGATCGGCACGATGGTCGCCGAGCGGCTGGGCCGCCCGTTCGTCGAGGGCGACGACCTGCACCCGCCCGCGAACGTCGCGAAGATGCACGCCGGGACGCCGCTCACCGACGACGACCGCGGCCCGTGGCTGCGGCTCGTGCGCGACGCGATGACCGAGCACGCGCAGGCGGGCCGGTCGGCCGTCGTGGCGTGCTCTGCCCTGCGGCGGTCCTACCGGGACGTGCTGCGCGAGGCCGAGGGGCGCGTGCGGATCGTGCACGTCGACGTCCCCGCCGAGGAGCTCGCGCGGCGGATGACGGCCCGGCGCGGGCACTTCATGCCGGCGGCGCTGCTGACCTCGCAGCTCGCGACCCTGGAACCCCTGCAGGCGGACGAGGACGGCGTCGTGGTCCCGGCGCAGGTCGTCCCGTACGCGACGGCCCGCGCGGTGCTCGCCGCCGTGCGCAGCACGTAGCGACGCCGAGCCACCGCCGCGGACCGCCGCGAGGCGAGCGCGTCAGGGCCTGTCGCGGTCCCAGCCGTCGATGACGGGCTCACCGGCCTGGACGTCGACCGCGGGGTCGTCCGCCTCGGGCGTCGACGACCACTTGCTGTCCGCCGTCTTGCCGGACACGGCCGACTTCGCGACCTCGACGGCCTTGTCCTTGAGCGCCGCGCCCTGCTGCTTCGCGAACTGCGCGGCCTGCGTCTCGGCCTCCTGCACGTACCCCTGCACGCGGGGGTCGTTCCAGGCGTCGTTCGCCCATCCCTTGATCTTCTCGAACTGCCCGCGACCGGCACGGGTGCCCAGCACGTAGCCGACACCGGCGCCGATGGCGAACGCGACCTTGCCCTTCATGGGACCTCCCGGGGGGAACGTCGGGTCGTCGGAAGGTCCGAGCGTAGGCAGCGATCGCCGAGGCCGCGCGTCGAGCCGGGAGGAACGCACGGCGGCGGACCCCCGCGCGCGACCGGGCGCCCGCTCACAGGTCAGGACCCTGGACACCGCACCGCGACAGGAGCAACATCGGGAGAAATCGGGCATGGCAGCGGTACCCGCAGCGTTGGCCGAAGGGGGCCTTCCGCAATGGCAACGACCAGGCGAGTCGCGATCCCGCTCACCGAGCGCACGCTCCCGGTGGACGCCGAGAGGGTCGAGGCGGTCCCCGCCGAGGAGACCGTCGACGTCACCGTCTACGTCCGACGACGCACCGACGAGCCCGACCTGCCCGACCCGGAGGACCTCGGCGCGCTGCCGGGGCTCACGGGTCGCGCGGTCGACGACGAGGAGTTCGCCCGACGGTACGGCGCCGACCCCGCGGACCTCGCGCGCGTCGAGGAGTTCGCGCGCGCGCACAAGCTGGAGGTCGTCGAGTCGAGCCCCGAGAAACGCAGCGTGACGCTGCGCGGGCCGAGCAAGGCGGTGCAGGCCGCGTTCGGCGTCACGCTCGCCCGGTACCGCAGCGAGGGGCAGACGTTCCGGGGCCGCGAGGGTCCGGTGACGATCCCGGCCGAGCTCGGGGACGTCGTCGAGTCCGTGTTCGGCCTGGACGACCGCCGGGTGGGCCGGACCCGGCTGCGCCGCAGCAACCAGGTGCCGGCGGGCATCGGCCTGAGCACCGTGCGCGCGGCGGGCCTGCCGCCGAACACGTTCCTGCCGCCGCAGGTCGCGGACATCTACCGCTACCCCGCCGGCACGGACGGCAAGGGCCAGAGCATCGCGATCCTGGCGTTCAACGACGCGCAGAGCCACGGCGGCTACTCGATCGACGCGGTGAAGACGTACTTCCAGCAGGTGCTGCAGCTTCCCGTCCCGACGATCACCGACGTCGTGGTCCACGGCCCCGGCAACGACCCCGGCACGGACGACGGCAGCGACCCGTTCGACAGCAGCGGCGAGATCATGCTCGACCTGCAGGTCGTCGGCTCGTGCGCACCGGGCGCGGACATCGTCATGTACTTCACCGAGTTCACCGAGCGCGGCTGGGTCGACGCGGTCAACGCGATCATCACCGACACCACGCACCGGCCGAGCGTCATCTCGGTGAGCTACGGCAACCCTGAGGACGACCCGCGCAGCGCCTGGACGGCCGCCGCGATCCTCAAGGTCAACGAGGCGTTCCGGGCCGCGGCGGCGAAGGGCATCACGATCTGCTGCGCGTCGGGCGACGACGGCTCCCGTGACCAGGCGAACGACGGCCGCGCGCACGCCGACTTCCCGGCGTCGAGCCCGTACGTGCTGGCGTGCGGCGGCACCCGCATCGTCGCCCCGCAGGGCGTCCCGCTGTTCGAGCTCACGTGGAACAACGGACCGGGCAGCGCGACGGGCGGCGGCATCAGCCGGATCTTCCCCGTGCCGCGCTACCAGCAGCACGCGGGCGTGCCGCCGTCGGCGAACCCCGACCGGCACGTGGGACGCGGGGTGCCGGACGTGTCCGGGCTGGCGGACCCCGAGACGGGGGTCGCGATCGCGACGCTCGACGGCCAGCACCTCGCGGTCATCGGCGGCACGAGCCTCACGGCGCCCCTGTGGTCGTCGCTCGTCGCGCGGCTCAACCAGGCCCTCGACACGCCGCTGGGCTTCCTCAACCCGCTGCTGTACCGGTTCCTGCACTTCCCGGTGCTGCGGGACATCGTGCACGGGAACAACGGCGCGTACGCGGCCGGGCCCGGGTGGGACGCGTGCACGGGTCTGGGCAGCCCGGACGGGACGCGGCTGCTCGCGGCGATCCGGACGGTCATCGCGCAGGCACCCGCGGCACCGCACGCCGACGCCGCAGGGGCGTCGGAC
>JAEWCA010000542.1 GCA_023390875.1 Actinomycetes bacterium | reverse complement strand
GGCCCGACGTGCGCGCCGGGCTCGACGACGACGCCGGCGCCGATCTTCGCGCGGCTGCCGATGCGCGCCCGGTCACCCACCCACGTGCCCGGGCCCAGGTGCACGTTGCCCCCGACCCGCACGCCGTCCCCGACGTTCACGCCGTGGTCGACCCAGCTGCCCTCGCCCACGGTCGAGCGCCGGCCGACCTGGGCGCCCTCCTCGACGTACGCGTTCGCCGCGATGGTCGCATCGGGGTCGACGACCGCCCGCGGCGACACGAGGCCGCCGCCGTTGGGGTGCCGGTCGTAGCGCACGACCCGCCCGCTGTCGTCCTCGAACTCGACCCGTCCCGCCTTCCTCGCCATGCCACCCTCTCTTCGCAAACGATTCTCAGGTGACATAACGGAATCTGCCCCCTGCAGATTCCGGGCGACAGCTACCGCGGGTCGCTCGGCATGAGGATCCAGAGGATCGGGTACACGAGCAGCTGGCTGCCCGGAATCAGCATGAGCAGCAGCACGAACAGCAGTCGCGCCGGCCACGGCGAGATGCCGAACCGCCGGCCGAGCCCCGCGCACACACCACCGAGCACCCTCCCCTGCCAGGGGCGCGCCAGCCCGCTGCGCGCCATGCCGTCGTGGATCTCGCCCATCGTCCATCTCCTCGTCGTCCGATCCGTGCCCGACGCCGTGGCCGACGTCGACGTGCTCCACGATGCCCGCCCACGGGTCACCGGCACATCGGGGACCTCCCCCGGACCTCCCCTGAGCCGCCCCCGACCCGGTGCCGTCCCGGTCGGGGTGGCACCCGGACGCCGCACGACGGGACGGCCTCGCGCGGCGGACGGGAGAGCGGCCATGATCGGCGACGTGCCCGCGCCCCGCACCCGTACCCCGTCCGCCCGGACACGCCCGTGACAGGCGCGGACGGCACCCTGCACCGCCGCCTCGGCCTCTCCGACGCGGTCGTCGTCGGCCTCACCGCGATGCTCGGCGCCGGTGTGTTCGGGGCGTTCGGCCCGGCCGCCGCCGCGGGCGGCTCGGGGATGCTCGTCGGCATGGCGCTCGCGGCGGTCGTCGCGCTGTGCAACGCGACGTCCTCCGCCCGCCTCGCGGCCGTCCACCCCGAGTCCGGCGGCACGTACGTGTACGCGCGGCACCGGCTCGGCCCGTTCTGGGGCTACCTCGCCGGGTGGTCGTTCGTGGTCGGGAAGACCGCGAGCTGTGCGGCGATGGCGCTGACGTTCGGCGCCTACGCGGCCCCGGGGCGCGCACGGCTCGTCGCGGTCGTGGCGGTCGTCGCCCTCACCGCCGTGAGCTACCGCGGCGTCGAGCGGACCGCGCGCGTCGGGCGGGTGATCGTGGTCCTCACGCTCGCGACGCTCACCGTCGTGGTGCTCGCGGCGCTCGGCGGCGGCACCGCGAGCCCCGACCACCTGCTGCCGTTCCCGGGGTCGGACGCGCGCGGGATCCTGCAGTCCGCGGGCCTGCTGTTCTTCGCCTTCGCCGGCTACGCGCGCATCGCGACGCTCGGCGAGGAGGTGCGCGACCCGGCCCGCACCATCCCGCGTGCGGTCGCCGTCGCGCTCGGGATCGTGCTCGTCGTCTACGCCGTGGTCGCGACGAGCGCGCTGCACGCCGTGGGGCCCGACGCGCTCGCCGCGAGCACGGCACCGCTGCGCACGGTCGTCGAGGCCGGCTCGTTCGACCGGCTCGCACCGGTCGTCCAGGTCGGCGCGGCGGTCGCGTCGCTCGGGGCGCTGCTGGGCCTCGGTCTCGGCGTGTCCCGGACGGCGCTCGCGATGGCGCGCGACGGGCACCTGCCCGGCACGCTGGCCGCCGTGCACCCGCGGTTCCGCACGCCGCACCACGCCGAGCTCGCCGTCGCGGCGCTCGTCGTCGTGCTCGTGCTCGCCGTCGACCTGCGAGGCGCCATCGGCTTCTCGTCGTTCCTCGTGCTCACGTACTACGCCCTCGCGAACGCGTCCGCGCTGCGGATGCGGCCCGACGAACGGCGTCCGGCGCGCTGGGTCCCCGTGCTCGGGCTCGTGGGCTGCGCGACGCTGGCGCTCACCGTGACGCCGTCCGCGGCGCTCGGTGGCGCCGTGGTGCTCGCCGTCGGGTGCCTCGCCTGGGTGGTCCGGCGCCGGTGAGCCGCTAGGTCAGCCGAGCAGGACGTCCGCCACCGCGACACCCGCGGCGGCCGCGGCGACGGTGACGACGAGCGACCCGAACGCGTTGACCAGCGCCCGCCGGTACGCGCCGGCCTGGGCGAGCCGGACCGTCTCGACCATCGCGGTCGAGAACGTCGTGTAGCCGCCGCAGAACCCGGTGCCCGCGACGACGAGCACCGACGCCCCGAGCGCCCCCGTGGCGAGCGCGCCGCCGAGGAACCCGAGCAGCAGCGACCCGGTCGTGTTGATGACGATCGTCGCCAGCGGCAGGCGGGTCGACCACCGCCCCCGGAACCACCCGTCGACGACGAACCGGGTCGCGGCCCCCACGCCGCCGAGCAGGGCCATGAGCAGCACCGTCATCGGTCCGCCTCCGCGCCTCGCGGACGCCGCAGGCGGGCCGCGAGCAGCACGCCGAGCGTGCACGTGACGAACCCGGCGACCACGCTGCCCACCCCGTACGCCGCCGCGAGGGGCAGGTCACCGCCCGCCCCGAGCTGCTGCACCTCGAACGCGAGGCTCGACCACGTCGTGAACCCGCCGAGCACCCCGGTCCCCACGCCCAGCCGGACGACGCGGCGGCGGCGGTCCTCCGCCCCCGCGCGCACGAGCGCCTCCAGCAGGACCCCGAGCAGGAACGCGCCCAGCAGGTTCTCGGTGAGCGTCGCGACGGGCAGGCCGCCCGACGGGTGCGGCAGCACCTGGTTGAGCCCGTACCGCGCGAGCGTGCCGACC